>CAYLQC010000063.1:0-4177 GCA_964385785.1 uncultured Muribaculaceae bacterium
GTTAAAAAAACAATCATAAAAAATAGGTTTAAAAATAAAAATTTCTTTGATATAATAAATAGGGAGCATAAGGGAGGAATTATAATGAAAAAAATTCTAGTGCTTCTATTTTGTGCTTTTTTGGTAACAGGTTGTGTAAATATAAGAAAAAGCAGTATTGATGATATTATTGTTTATGCTTTACAAAATGAAAGTATTGAACTATCTAATAATTCAACCGGCGCCTACAAATATTATTTACCAAAAGGTTTTAATATTATCCAAGATAATCAAAATAATGTAGTTTTTCAAAATGAAAAATATACAATGTATCTTTATGTAGATTTTATAAGTTATTATAATAAGACGCAAGAAGAGTATATAGTAAATGATAATGCTTATTATTCAAAAGAAATTCAAAATAAAGATAAGTATGGTTATTTAGAAATTAATTTGGTAGATAGTAAATATTTAATTGAAATTATGTATAATTATGCTAAAATAGAAGTAATAGTAGAAAAAGAAGATATTAATGTTTTAGTAAGTTATGCTTTAGCAATATTAAGTTCAATATCTTATAATGATGCTATTATTTTACAAAGAATAGGTGAAGATGATATAAAATATAGTGAAATTGAGTATAACATTTTTGAAGCAAATAAAGGTGATGATAGTTTGCAAAATTATACAGAAAGTAGTACAACTATAGTAGAAGATACAGATTTAATTAAGTAAGAGGTGAAGAAAATGGGATTGTTTAATAAATTAAAAAATGCCTTATTTGAAGAAGAGGAAGTAGAAAGTCCTAAAACAGAAGTTAGTAAAGAAGTAAAAAATGAGGTTAAAAAGGAAGTAGAAAATAAAGTTGAAGAAAAGACTCCAGTTAAAGAAGTTGTTAAGGAAAAGAAAGAGAATACTTTTGATTTTAATTTAGATTTAGATAATGAAAGAGATTTATTTAAAGCCGATAATACTTTTAATTTTCCGGATTTTGATGAAGAAGAGTTTGTAAATAGTTATAAGAAACCAGAACAAAAAGAAAGTACTAGAGTAAGTAAACAGTCTACTACTCCTAAAGAAACTTACGAACGAGTTAGAAATGTTAGTCCAATTGGGATAGAAAATAATAAACCAACTAGAGAAAGTCGAGTTAAAAAGGAAGAAGTTAAGAAAAAAACTCCTGAAAAGGCTACTCCAGTTAAAACTTTTCATCCATCGCCAGTTATTTCACCAGTTTATGGAATATTAGATAAGAATTATAAAAAGGAAGATATTATAAAAGCCCATGATAAAGTAAAGAATCCGACAGCAACTAATGTAGATATGGCTAGGAAAAAAGCTTTTGGGACTTTAGAAGATGATATCGAAATGAGTTTTAATGAACCAGTAGAGAGTTTTTATAATGATAATACGAAAAGTATTGATGATTTATTAAATGATTCGATTGATGATACAATTGATGTATCTCCTAATAAAGAAACGGAAGAAGTTGTTAATCAAATAGAGGAAAATGTCGAAGTTACGCAAGAGGAAGTAAGAGAAGAAAAAGAAGTAATTAATAATGAACAATATTTAGAAGATAATACATTAGAAAGTGATTTATTTGATTTAATTGATTCAATGTATGATGCAAGGGAGGAAGAATAAAAATGAGTTTTTGGCTAGATTTTTTACCATTAGTAATTTATATATTATTAATAATTATTCTAATAGTTGGCATAATATTATGTATAAAGTTAATTATAACTTTAGATAAAGTGGAAAAAGTGGTTATGGATGTTAATAAGAAAGTACAGACATTAAATGGTTTCTTTCATGTTATTGACTATACCACGGATAAGATTGCTCTTGCTACTGATAAGATAGTAGAAAGTGTAGTGGGGTTTTTTAATAAGTTATTATTTAAAAATAAAAAAGGAAAGAAAGAAGGATTAGAAAATGAGTAAAAAAGGTTTGGCAAAATTTGTTGCAGGTGTTGGTATTGGAGCAGGGTTAGGTTTACTTTTGGCACCAAAAAGTGGAAGTGAGACAAGAAGTGATTTAAAAAAGAAAGCTAAAGAAGTAACAGATAGTATTAAAGATACAGATATGGATGATGTTAAAAAGACTTTAGAAGCTAAAGTAGTAATGTTAAAAAAGGAACTTGAAAATTTAGATAAGGAAAAAGTTGCATCAACCGTTAAGAAAAAAGGAGAAAGTTTAGTAAAGAAAGCTGATTCTTTATATAATAAAGCCAAAGAATATAGTATGCCAGTTATTGAGAAAGCTAGTTTAGAAGTAAAGGATAAAACTTTGACTATTTTAAAGAAAGCTGTTAATAGTTTAGAAGAAACAAAAGAAGTAAAACCAGTTAAAGTTAGTCAAAGTAAACCAGTAGCAAAAAAGAAAACAACTGTTAAAAAAACTGCTTAAGTTTTACTTGTAGTTTTTAAATTTTTATGATAATTTATAGTTAGAAAACGAAGATGAATGTTTGAAGAGAAAAGTTTTAGGTAATTAGAGAGTTTGTGGATGGTGAAAACAAACCAAAGAAATTTTTTAAAGTACGCATTTGGAGTTTTTTAGGTTACGCGTTATAGTAAAAAGTGTATGATTATTCATAAATTAAGGTGGTACCGCGGTTTTTCGTCCTTTAGTTTATGAATATTTTTAGTTTTAGGAGGAAAAGAAATGAGTGTTTATGAAGATTTAGTATGGCGAGGTTTAGTTCAGGATATTAGTGATCCGGAATTAATTGATAAATTAAATAAAGGAGGACTTACTTTTTATATTGGGACTGATCCAACGGCGGATTCGATGCATATAGGGCATTATTCATCATTTTTAATTTGTAAAAGACTTGCTAAAGCGGGACATCATCCTATTTTATTAATTGGTGGTGCAACTGGTTTAATAGGGGATCCAAAGTTAAATAGTGAAAGACCTATGATTTCTAAAGAAGAAGTAGAAAAAAATATTAAAGGTTTAACTAAACAAGCTAAAGATATATTTGGTTTTGAAGTGGTAAATAATTATGATTGGACAAAAGATATTAATGTTATTGATTTTTTAAGAGATTATGGAAAGTATTTTAATGTTAATTATATGTTAGCTAAGGATAAAGTAAAGACTAGATTAGAAGTTGGTATTACTTATGCGGAGTTTTCTTATATGATTTTACAAGCTTTAGATTTTTTACATTTATATGAGACAAGAAATTGTGTTTTACAAGTAGCAGGAAGTGATCAATGGGGAAATATTACTTCAGGAATTGAGTTAATAAAGAAAAAACTTGGGGCGACGGCTTATGGAATGGTTATGCCTTTAGTAACAGATTCACATGGCGTAAAATTTGGGAAAACGGAAGGGAATGCTCTTTGGTTAGATAAGGAAAAAACGTCAAGTTATGAGTTATATCAATATATTATTAATTTAGAAGATAGTATGATTATTTCTTATTTAAAGAAGTTAACATTTTTGTCTAAAGAAGAAATTGAAGAGTTAGAGAAAAAGCAAGAGTTAAATCCAGAACTTAGAGAAGCTAAGGAAGTATTAGCTAGAGAAATTATTACCGACTTACATGGGGTAGATGAATATAACAAAGCATTTAAAATGAGTAGAGCGTTATTTAGTGAAGATGTAACAACGTTATCTAGTAAGGATATTATTAATAGTTTAAAAGATATTCCAAAGTTTGATTTAAATAAATCACAAAATATTGTTGATTTATTAGTAGAAAATAATATTTGTTCTAGTAAAAGAGAGGCTAGAGAAATGATTATGAGTGGAGCAATTGCTATTAATAATAAAAAAGTTACGGATTTAGAAAGAGAAATTAAGATAAGTGATGCAATAGATGGGGAAGTAATTATTGTAAAAAGGGGAAAGAAAAAGTATTTTTTAGGCATTTATAAAAAGAATAAGTAAAATACTTTCATAAAATACTTTAAGAGGTGAATTAAAGTATGTATCAAAATGTTTATTATAATCAAAGGGGAGATAGACAGTTTTTCTTTCCATTTTTAACGGGAGCTTTAGTTGGAGGAGCAGCTGTGGGACTTACAAGGCCTAGACCTATTTATAATGTAGCACCACAAATGCCTAGTTATGGTCCTTATGGTTATTCTAGTTATAGTTATTATTATCCTTATGGAAAATGATTTATGTTTTTAAATAAAAAATAGTCATAACTTTATTTTGGTTATGACTATTTAACTTC
>CAYLQC010000064.1:0-4149 GCA_964385785.1 uncultured Muribaculaceae bacterium
AGAGAAAAATGTCAAATTTGACAAAATTATGATAGTGTAAATCAAATGTTAAATAAATAAAAACTACTGAAATTTATCAGTAGCTTATCTTCCTAATTTTTCTTGTTCTTCTAAAGCTTGATTTCTTCTAGTTATAAGTTCTTTACGTAATGATGCTAATTCTTCATTGCTTAATCCATCAGTGATAAGAGCATCTTGTATAAGTTTGTCAATATTTTCTTCACTTGCTGTAGCTAAAATGGCATCAGTTAGTTTTTGGATTTTTTCTTGTTCATATTTTTCTTTAGTTTTATCTCTTATAACTATAAGCTCTTTGCGTAATGATTCTAATTTTTCATTACTTAATCCATCAGTATTAAGAGCAGCTTGCATAAATTTATCAAGATTTTCTTCTGCAAGTAAAAGTATAATGGTATCAGTTAGTCTTTGGTATACTTCTTGTGCTGCATTTTCAGTTTGCTTTCTTTTAACTATATGTTCTTTACGCAATGATATTAGCTCTTCCATACTTAATTTTTCAATATCCTTAGCAACGAAGACAAATTTATCGATATATTCATCACTTGCATTAGCAATAATTCCGCTTGCTAAATTACGTAATTCCGTATTTGTCATAAATATAATCCCCCTTTCGATGGAGAATATATTAGCATACATTAATATGTTTGTCAAATAGTGTAAATTAAAAAAATAAGTGATGTTTAAACCACTTATTTTAGAAAAATCTAATAATGTCTTGAATTGTTATATAAACCATGAGTATCATTAAGAGAATAAAACCAACGGTATTAAAAGCACTTTCCAACTTATAATTAACGGGACTACCTTTTATTTTTTCGATAATTAAGAATAAGACATGTCCACCATCAAAAGCCGGGAATGGTAAGATATTAATAAATCCAACATTAATACTTAAGAAAGCCACAATATAAATCATTTGAGCAACTCCTAAAGCAAGAGATTCATCAACTACTTCATACATACCAACTGGACCAGATAAGGCACTTAAAGATATTTTACCGCTAAATAAACTAGTAATAGTAAGGCCCATAGATTGGACAATACTGGCAAATTTCATGAAAGCATATTTTAAACTAGGTAAGAAGCCACGTGATACGGTACTATCAACACTAAAACCAAATTGAGTAGTTTCGGTGCCATCTTCTTGGGTAATAGTATCAGGGGTAATGTTATAAGTTTGTTCTTCACCATTAGTTTTTTTAACAACAAATTCGTAAGAATCACTATCATTTTTACGATATAAAACAATTTGAAGTTTGTCCCAAGATTGAGTTTTAATACCGTTAATAGACATAATTTGGTCCCCTACTTCGATACCACTTTTGGATATAGCACTACCATCTAAAATTGTACCAATTACAGGTTTTGTTGATGTTGCTCCGTTAAATAAAGCAATAAAGAATAAGATAACAATTGCTAATATAAAGTTATTACATACTCCTGCTACTAAAATTATTAAACGTTGATACCAAGGTTTATTACATAGTAATTTTTCTTTAGGAATTTTGTCATCATCATCGTAAACTTCACCAGCCATAGAAACAAAACCACCTATTGGTAATGCTCTAATATTATAATCAATATTATCTTTACCTTTATGAGTTTTTAAAATAGGTCCCATACCAATGGAAAATTCATAAATATGAACGCCGAAAGTTTTTGCCCATATAAAATGACCAAATTCATGTACTAAAATAATAATTCCTAAAATAATAATAAGTATTAATAATGTTATAATCCACATATAAAATTCCTCCTTTAAATTATTAACATATAGAAAATAGTAATAAATAATAAACTATCTAACCTATCAAGTATTCCACCATGACCAGGAATTAAATTACTAAAATCTTTTATTTTGTTTTCTCTTTTAATTTTACTAAATACTAAGTCCCCAAGTTCAGCAATTAGGGAAAGAAATAAAGTAAGTAAGATTATTTTTAAAATAGATAAGGTACCAATAAAATAAGTATGAAAGATAGTACCTATTAATAAACTGCCTAAAACCCCACCTATACAGCCTTCCCAAGTTTTGTTTGGACTAATATTTGGAGATGATTTATGTTTACCGATACTTTTACCAATTAAATAAGCAAATAGATCGGTTGATACAGCAACAACAATTAAGTAAAGTAAATTTAAGATACCCGATTCTCTTATAAGAATAAGACTTAAGTAAGCAAAACCTAAGAATAAGACATAACTACATATATAGAGGGCATCTTGCATATCATAATCTTTTTTAAAGATAGTTGGTAGAAAGGTAGTTAGAAATACTAAAGCAAGTTTTTTGATAAGACTTAGGAAAGGAAACATAATAAATATTCCTAAAAGACAAAGACTTATAAATTTCATGTATTCAGGAAAGTGTTTAGGGTATTTTAGATTGCTTAGTTCTTGAAATGATAAAAAGGCAAGAAAGCATGAGAAGAAAGCAAAAGCCCAACCCCCTAAATAGATAAAGGGGATAAAGATAATTACTAGGCATATACCACTTATGAGTCTTTTTTTCATATATCACCATCCGTTTTATACTTTAATACTTCTATCCATTATTATATATTAAAACTTTATTTTTTTAAATATTAAATTAGCAAAAAAAATTAGCATATTTTATGCTAACTTTATTGCCAATTAGTTAAGTGCGTCTTTTAACTTGCTTCCAGCTTTAAATGAAGCAACTTTTTTGGCAGGAATTTTAAGTGGTTGTTTTGTTAATGGGTTGATACCTTCACGTGCAGCTCTTGTCTTAGCATTAAAAGTTCCAAAGCCAACAAAAGTAACTTTTCCTTCCTTTTTTAATCCTTCAGTGATTGCTTCTAATGTAGCATCTAGAGCACGTCCAGCAGCAGCTTTTGATAATTCAGCTTTAGCAGCAATCATTTCAATGACTTCTTGTTTTGACATAATTTTCTACCTCCTAAGTATTTTTATTATAAGGATTATTAACCTTACATACTAAAAATAGCAGAAAAATAGAGATAAAGCAAGCAAAAATGATAAATTTTATATTTATATGACAATTGTTATTAAATTACTTGACCCTTTATTGACAATTTTTGTGACAGTTTGACTTAATTTGTAACGCATGGCATCAGGCATAACAGATAGTTTAGCTTGAATTCCTTCTTTAACTATTGTGTCTAGACTTCGACCAAAAATTTCACTTTTCCAAATACTACTTGGATCCGTTTCATAATCTTTCATTAGGTAATTTATTAGTTCTTTACTTTGTAATTCACTACCAATAATTGGTTCAAAGGTTGATTCGACATTTACTTTCATTAAGTGAATACTACTTGCAACAGCTTTTAGTTTAACACCATAACGGGAGCCTTGTTTTATAATTTCTGGAGTTGATAAAGTCATATCTTTTAAAGTTGGATAAACAATACCATAACCGGTACTTTTAGCCATTTTTAAAGCTTCTTTCATACTATCTAGTTCTTCTTTACCCTCTTTATAAGTAGTAAATATTTTTAATAAACCAGCTTTAGTTGTTACCATATCCCCCATTAATTCTTTTAATACTTCATTAAATAATTCATCACTACTTTCTAAGTTAATATAGACATTACCAGTAGTAGTATCAACATTACTTATATAACTTTTAGAAATATATTCGGAATCTTTTAAAGTAGTTAGAATGTTATCAACATCTCTTATTTTAGAAACTGGGGTAATACTTTCTCTAATTTTTTCTAAGTATTCTTTTTTAATAGGGTGATCATTTTTTAAGACATGAACCCATTTAGGTATTTCTACTTCAATATTTAAAACTGGAAATTCATATAGGGCTTCTTTTAAGACTTCTAATATTTCTTTTTCGGTCATTTCAGTAGCGTTTAGTGGAATAACTGGAACATCATAAGTTGTATTTAGTTCCGTAGCTAAATTACGTGCTTCGATACTTTCTTTATTTTTAGTGTTTAAAACGATAATAAATGGTTTACCTAATTCTTTTAGTTCCATAATAACTTTTTCTTCGGCTTCGATATAGTTTTCCCTAGGAATTTCGCCAAAGGATCCATCAGTTGTTATGACAATACCAATAGTAGCATGGTCTTTGATTACTTTTTCAGTGCCAATTTCAGCAGCTTCAAAAAGGGATACGGAATCTTCAAACCA
>CAYLQC010000065.1:0-2859 GCA_964385785.1 uncultured Muribaculaceae bacterium
GATGCTATTTCATTTATCGATAACGAAGAAGAATATAAAACTATATCAAGACTATTCTTTAAATTATTTAAAGGTGAACTTAATACATAGTATTTCTAAATATTATGTATTTTTTTAAAACTATTGTAAAGTACCATACAATTTTTATTAAGTATTTATAGACGTATATAACTATTAGTGCTAAAATTAATTTATAAGATAGATGATCTTACTTAAGAGGAAGTGATAAAAAAAGAAAAAATATATAAATTAACCAAAAAAAATTATTTAATAAAGGAGGAATAATAATATGTTAAATACAAAAGTTGGTTATAGTCAAAATAAAGATGCTTTTAGTAGTGGTACTGAAAGTGCTAAAATGGCTAACTTAGATAATGCAAAAGTGGGGTTATTATTTACATCATGTATAATGGATCAAAATGAAATTTTAAAAGGAGTTAAATCAGTTAGTAATGCTCATATTTTAGGTTGTACATCTAGTGCTGCAATATGTACGCAAGATGGTTACTTAAATGCCGAAGATGGTTATTCTGGTTTAATGTCTTTTGGAGGAGATGTCGAGGTTGGGGTATCTGGTGCTAGTAGAGAAGAGGGCTCTAGTGCTAGAGAAATAGGTAGAACTATTGCTAAAAACGCTTTAAAAGAATTAAATGCTAAACCTGATTATTTCTTTATGTGTGCCTCTCCTAAAGAAGAGGAAGAATACTTATTAGGTATTCAAGATATAATCGGTTCTGTTCCGGTTTTTGGTGGCTCAGCTGCTGATAATACCGTAGAAGGTAAATGGAGTATTTTCTGCGATAATAAAGTATTTAGTGATGGCTGTGCTATTTGTTTATTTAAAACTAATGCTAAAATGGCTAATATTTATACTGGTCAATATAAAGAAACTAACAATGTTGGTATTATAACGGAGGTTAAAAGTGATCGTACTTTAGTAACTATCGATAATACTCCGGCTGTTACAAAATATTGTGATTGGACTGGTAAAAATGAAAGTGCTGTTGCCGGTGGTTCTCTACTTACAGAAAGTATTTTTAATCCGCTAGGAGTTAAAGATATAACGGGCCGGCTTATTGCGATACGTCACCCAATGGCTGCTAATGATGATTTATCGATGAATATTGGTGCTAGACTTTGCGAAAACACAGCTGTTATCGAAATGGAATTAACTCCTGATGAAATGGTTGCAGCAAACCCTAAAACCGTTAAAGAAGTAGATAACTTAATCGGTGATGCTGATAGTTATTTCTTAGTTCATTGTGGTGGTAGAAGATTAGGTCTTGCTTTAGAAGGTAAAGAAGATTTAATATATCCAGAAATTAAAAAAGCTACAGGTAATAAAGAATTTTTAATGGTATTTACCTTTGGTGAATATGGCACATATGAACATTCCGAAAATATTGTCGGTGGTTTATCTTTATCATTCACCGGATTTAAGAATTGAGGTTTTAAAATGCAAAGTTTAATTGGTGGAAAATGGGTAGATTCCCAAAGCGGCGAAGTTATAAAAGTAATTAACCCTGCAACTGGAGAACTTGTAGATACTGTTCCCTCTTTAACAAGTGAAGAAGTAGATATTGCTATTAAAGAAGCAAAGAAAGCTCAAAAATCATGGGCAAAAACCTCTGTAGTTGAAAGATGTAATATCCTAGATAAATTTGCTAAACTTGTTTTAAAAAATCAAGATATGTTAGCTAAACTTTTATCAGATGAAACTGGTAAACCTATTAAAGAAGCATATAACGAACTTGCTAATATTCAAATTGGTGTTCCAGCTTATATTGAAAAAGTAAAACATGATTATGGTAATGTCATTTATCGGGGTACCGAAGCTGGTCAAGAAAACACTATTCAATATACTATTCAACAACCCTTAGGAGTAGTAGTTGCTATCATACCTTTTAATTTCCCAAGTGATATCTTTATTAATAAAGTACCACCTGCTCTTTTAATGGGTAACTCGGTTATTTTAAAACCGGCAAGTAGTAACCCTCTAACTTTAACAAAATATTGTGAATTGTTAGTAGAATCTGGTATTCCAAGTGGTGTTATCTCTGTTGTTCATGGCTCCGGTGAAACTGTTGGTAAATCTTTAACCAGTAATAAATTAGTTGATATGGTTACTTTAACTGGTTCTACTAAAGCCGGTATTGATGCCGCTAAAAATTGTGCTGATCATTGTGCCCACTCATCTTTAGAACTAGGTGGTAATGATGCTTTCATAATTTGTGCCGATGGCGATCTTGACCTAGCTGTTGAAGAAACCGTTTGGGGCCGACTTTATAACACTGGTCAAGTATGCTGCGCTTCTAAAAGATTTTTAGTTGAAAATAGTATTAAAGATGAATTTATTAATAAAATGATTGCTAAAATTAAAACTCTAAAGGTTGGTATGCCATCTGACCCAACCAGCGATATTGGTTGCTTAATAAGTGAAAGTGCTGCTATCGAAGTTGAAAGACAAGTAAATGAAACTGTTAGTGAGGGTGCTAAAATCGTTATTGGTGGTCGAAGAAAAGGGGCATTCTATGAGCCAACAATTATTGATGGTATAACTAAAGATATGCAAGTTGCCAAAGATATGGAAATATTTGGCCCTGTAATTTCAATTATCGGTTTTGATACTATCGAAGAAGCTATCGAAATTGCTAATAACTCAATTTATGGCTTATCAGCTGGTATTATCACTAAAGATATGAATAAAGCTATTAAAGTATCCGAAAGTGTTGAATCTGGTGGATTTGTTATAAACGGTGCTTCTTTCTTTAGAAGTTTTGAACAACCATTTGGGGGTTGGAAATATTCCGGTATTGGTAATGAAGGAATTATGACTACCTTAAAAGAAATGTCCAGAAC
>CAYLQC010000065.1:2959-4057 GCA_964385785.1 uncultured Muribaculaceae bacterium
AAATGTTATTTTTTTAAACTTTAAAACATAAATATCTTATAAAAAGGAGCATATTATGTTTTTTAATAAAATTCATATTCGTTTTCGTTTTGTTTTATTAATAGTAAGTATCTTACTTATTACTATCATTATAAGAGTTTTTTATATTCAAGTTTTCCAATATAATAAACTATCTTCTTTAGCCCAAGACTTATGGAGTAGAGAACTACCTATAACAGCGGATAGGGGTTTAATTAGAGATCGTAATGGTAAAATATTAGCAACCAATATAACAACCACTAGTTTAGTACTTATACCTAAACAAATAACTAATAAAGAAAGTGTTGCTAAATCTTTAGCAGAAATTTTAAATGTATCTTATGAAGAAATGTATAAACATGTTTCGAAAAACACGAGTATTGAAAGAGTTCATCCTGAGGGTAGACAATTATCTTATGAAATTGCCGAAAAAATAAATAATTTAAATTATGATGGCGTCTATTTAGTAAAAGAAAGTAAACGTTATTACCCGTATGGAAAAACCCTTTCCCATGTTTTAGGTTATGTTGGTATTGATAATCAAGGTTTATCAGGTATTGAACTTTATTATGATGATTATTTAACTGGTGCCGATGGCGCAATTAAATATTTTTCCGATGGTTTTGGTAATCGTCTTTCCCTAACTGAAATTTACGAAGAACCCCAAAACGGTATTAATATTGATTTAACCATAGACTTAGATTTACAATTAGTCGTTGAAAATGAACTTGATAATATTTATAGTAAATATAATCCCGAACAAGCATTAATTTTAGCAATGAACCCTAAAACGGGAGAAATACTAGCTATGGCATCACGACCTAATTTTAATCCTAATAGTTATCAAACATCAAGTACTGAGGTTATAAATCGGAACTTACCAATTTGGATGACTTACGAACCTGGTAGTACGTTTAAAATAGTAACTTTAGCTGCCTCTTTAGAAGAACAAACCATTAATTTATTTGAAGATAATTACTATGATAGTGGTTCAATAACAGTAGAGGGAGCAAGAATTAAGTGTTGGAAATCTGGTGGTCATGGTGCTGAAACAATGCTCCAAGTAGTTGAAAACTCTTG
>CAYLQC010000066.1:0-4042 GCA_964385785.1 uncultured Muribaculaceae bacterium
GTATCATTTTCTGGTTGTAAACGGATATGATCTTTTTCTTTATAAAATGTTTTTAAAGTTACTTCATTTTCCCTAGTCATAGCTACAACTATATCACCATTTCTGGCTACTTTTTGTTTCTTTATAATAACATAGTCCCCATCAAATATTCCTTTATTAATCATGGAATTACCACTAACATGTAAGGTAAAAATGGTTTCGGCTTTAGGAACAATTGATGCCGGTAAATCAAAAAATTCATTAGGTTGCTCAATTGCTTCAATTGGACTTCCTGCTGTAACTTTACCAAGTAGGGGAACTTTTACTACATCTTCCTCTTCCTTTTTAAATTCGTTTTCCACTAGAACTTCAATCGTTCTAAACTTATTACTACTTGTTCTAATAGCACCAGCTTTTTCTAACTTTTTTAAATGCGCATGAACAGTCGCCGGACTAGAAAGTCCTAAACCAGCACATATCTCTCTAATTGCTGGGGGATATCCATGCATAGCTATGTACTTTTTAATATAGGTAAGCACTTCATTTTGTTTTTTAGTTAACTTTTCCATATATTTCTCCTCTCTATTAGTATCTTAACACACCTTGTGTAAATTGTCAAACAATTGTTCAAAAAATTATTGACACGAACTAATATACGTGATAAAGTAGTTTTAGAAAGAAGGAATGAATATGAAAAAAATTATGAGAAACTATGGAGTAGTAATACTTTTCTACGCGGTGCTTATTATCGGAGTCTTTGCTTTAAACAGTCGGTTTCGTTATTTAAATGAACAAAATGTAGAAAAGCATCAAGTTGTAGCAGTAGGTGAATACTATGGAAAATAATAGATTAGAAAAATTAAATCGCCAAGACTCTTTAGCTATAATTCAAAAATACGTTCAAGAAAAAATGTTTGTAGAAATCGTTTCTAAAACCGATGTGGCAAACGAAATGTTTCGGCTTTTCTTTAGTGTTATGGAACTTGGTAAATCTATTCGTACTACTTTAAAATATTCAAGTAATCAAAATACTGAATATAAAATAGGGGAAATATTCTTATGTCTAATAACTATTTGTAATAATTTAAATATTGATTTATTTACGACTTTAGAAAGTATGGATAAAGTTCCTGTTTTAACTTAAAACTATTTTCAAGCGGGCATTTTTTTGCTATACTATAAATAAGAATAGGAAGGTAATTATATGAATATAAATGATACAAATGCCGTTAGTGAAATTAAGGCTTTAGCTTTAGATATGATTAATAAAGCCAAATATGGTTATCCTGGTATAGTCTTATCTGCTGCCCCCATTTTATATGTTTTGTACGCGCACCATATGCAAATTAATCCCGAAAACCCTAAATGGATCAATCGTGACCGTTTTGTTCTTGCATCTAGCCATGCTGCTAGTTTATTATACGCTACTTTACATTTATGTGGTTTTAATATTAAAAAAGAAGATTTAAAAAACTTTTCATCACTTGATTCAATCTGTCCGGTTTATCCTGATTCTTCTCTAACCCCTGGAGTTGATTTTACCACTGGTTTAACTGGTGAAGGTATCGCTACTGCCGTTGGTATTGCTTTAGGAGAACGTTATATCGAAAATACCTTTAAGTCTTTAGAATATGATCCCTTAATCGATTTTAATACCTATTGTTTACTAACGGAAAACGATTTAATGGAAGGTGTTGCATATGAAGCTTTATCTTTTGCGGGATGCCAAAAACTAAATAAATTAATATTTTTATGTGACTATACCCACGTTACTAATGATGGAAGTAGCGATATAACTTTTAACGAAGATTTAGAAGGCCGTCTTCTATCTATGGGTTTAAATGTTATAAATGTTAAGGACGGTAGTGACTTAAAAGCCATTGATAAAGCCCTAAAAAGTGCTAAAAAAAGTAAATTACCTTCGATAATTTTATTTAATACAGTTTTAGGTACTGGTTCACGTAACGAGGGAAAAAGTGTTGTTTATAACACTCCTTTAGGAGATGATGATGTCTTTGCTATTAAAAGAAAACTAAATGTTACCGTGGCTCCTTTTGATGTTCGCAAAGACACTATCGTCCATGTTAATAATCTTATTAGTAATCGTGTTGGACCTAAATATAATAACTTTGTTAATCTTTTTAATAAAATGCGTAATTCTGGGGATAATGAGGTTTTAGAATTACTAAGAATGTTAGTTAATAATTATTTAAATATTCCTTTTGAAAGTTTAAGTTATCGTGTTAATGACCAATTTAGAGAAGATTTAAGACTTACAAATGCTAAAATATTAAATTTAGTAGCATCGAAAAGTAAATTTCTTCTTGGTGGTTCTACCGACCAAGCAACTACTACTAAAGCTTATTTAGATAATACTCATATTCAAACACCTACTAACCCTTTAGGTAGAAATATTAATTTTGGTACTCGTGAGCATGCTGCATCTTGTATTCTAAATGGTATGGCATCATTAGGTTTAAAAGTTTATAACAGTACTAAATTAGTCTATAGTGATTATCAAAAAAGCGCCATGCGTACCAGTGCTTTAATGAACTTACCTGTTACTTATATATATACTAATGATAGTATTAAAAATAGTATGGATGGCCCTTTACTAGAACCAGTTGAACAACTTTCAAATTTAAGAAGTATTCCTAATATGATAGTTTTTAGACCTAGTGATTTTAACGAATTATTAGGTTGTTGGGAATTTATATGTAAAAGTAAAAAATGTGTTAGTTTAATTATAAGTGATGAAGTAATGCCTAAAATTCCTACAACTAATGCTAAATTAGTCTTTAAAGGTGCTTATATTGTTAGTAAAGAAACTACTAGATTAGATGGTATCTTACTTACTACTGGACCCGAAATTGCTCTTGCTATAAAACTAAAAGAAGAGTTAAAAAATGAAAATCTAGACTTAAGAATAGTTTCTATGCCCTCAAAAGAATTATTTAAAATTCAAGATAAAACTTATCAAAATCAAATCTTACCAAGAAACGTTAAAACCATTGTTTTAGAACCAAGTTTAAAAAGTGGTTGGACAGATATTACTTTCCCTGAATATATCATCGGTTTAAATGATTTTGGTTACAGTGGTAAAAAAGAAGAAGTTCTTAAAAAAATTAATCTTGATTATGAAAGTATAAAATTAAAAGTTACTAAAATATTTTTTCAAAGTTAGTAACTTTTTTCGACAAAAAATACTTCTTATTTAATTTATAATATTCATGGTGAAGAAATAATGCGTACATTCTATATATTTAAAATTAAAGAAGAATTTGCAACCCTTACTAAAAATAACCCATATCACTTATTTAAAATGTTTTCTTATATTTATAATTTAGAACAAAGTGAAATCAATAAAGGCGCTGATTTATTCTTTAAACTTACCATTCCTTTTCCTAGTAAAAAACTAGATATTACGCTTTTTAAAAAATATCAAGATAATTACTTTTATACTAAATTTAAAAATGTTCACCAAATTAATAATTTATATTCTAAAGAAGAAAGTAAACTTATCGTTCATAATAACTTTTTAGTTTTAAAAAGTAACTTAATTAGACCCACATTTTTACAAGTTTTACAAGAAGAAAAAAACTTATATCTTTGTGACTTTGAAAATAAAGACTATTTTTGGTTAGAAAGTATTACGACATAAATCTTGTTAATTTAATAAAAGTTTAGTAAAATTAAGAAGGAGGAATATTTAATGTTACATGATATTTTATTAATCTTACTCGGTTTAGTTATTGGTATTATTATCGGTTTTCTTGTTGCTCGTATATTTACAAAAAAATATATGCAAAAAAATCCTCCTATCAATGAAAAAATGATAGAAGCAATGATGAGTAGTATGGGAAGAAAGCCAAGTCAAAAGCAAGTAAACCAAGTAATGAAGCAAATGACAAAGTATATGTAAACCTTTGTCTTTTATTTTTGTAAACGTTTTGTAAATTAAAAAGATAGGCTTGATTTACTACTTAGTTTATGATATTCTATTTACAGAATATAAAGGTGGTGAACAAAATGGAATTTCTATATGATTTATATAGTAGTGGAA
>CAYLQC010000067.1:0-4026 GCA_964385785.1 uncultured Muribaculaceae bacterium
AAACAGTTCTTTATTTTCGTGAGTATCATCATAATAAGATTCTAACGCTAAAGCACCTTTAAAAATAAATTTATCATAATTATTTTTATTAATTAAAAAATTATTCATTAACTACTCCTCTCTTAAATATTATTTTAAATCTTTCTATTAAAAAGTCAATCACTTTTTTCCTAACTTATAACATATAATAAAACAGGTGATTTTATGTATCCTAGACTTTTACCAAGCCTTAATTTATCTAAAATAATTGGTGGAGTATCTAAAACATTACAAATAGCAAACCAAGTTATTCCCTTATATCAAAAAACTAAACCGATAATTAAAAATGCTAAAAGTACTCTAAATATTTTAAAAGAATTTAAAAATACTCCTAATAAATCAAATACTCCCATTAAAAAAGAAGAACCAGTTACATTAAATAATTCTTCTAACTCTCCTACTTTCTTTTTATAAATACTTATTTAATAATTTTAATTGATAAATAATTTCTAATCTTTTTAAAATCATTTTCTTTGGTATTTTTTCTAAAGTATTTTTTAACTTGTTTTTTAAATCTAAATAATAATCTAAATTATTACTAGAATATATACCAAAATATTTTTCTTTTATTTTTAATCTTCTTTTACTTTTAGTATATAAACCTATTACATAATAATGATTTTTATAATATATAACACTTTCCTCCTGTAAATAATAACCTAATTTTTTTAAACTACATCTTAAATTAACTAAATCATTATTAGTTTGAATAATTAACTTCTTAACGCATACTTTATCTAATTTAGTTACGATATGAAATATTGTTTTAAAACCCATCCCCGCTATTACAAAAGTATCAAATTTTTCTAAATTAACTCCATCTACACCATCTGTAACATAAAACTTTATATCCTTATCTAAACCATTTTTTTTAATATTATTTAAAGCTATATCTTTAGTACTTTCATGAATATCAGTTGCTATTACTTTTTTACATAAATTATTCTTAACTAAATAAATAGGTAAATAAGCTTGATCTGTACCAATATCTACTACATAATCATTTTTATCAATAAATTTAGCAATTTCTTTTAGTCTTTCATTCATTAGTCTTCTAAAAAGTCCTTTAACTTCTTAGCTCTTGATGGATGTCTTAATTTTCTTAATGCTTTCGCCTCTATTTGTCTAATTCTCTCTCTTGTAACATTAAACTTCTTACCTACTTCTTCTAAAGTATGACTTGTTCCATCAACTAAACCAAAACGTAACTCTAATACTTCTTGTTCTCTTTCTTGTAAAGTCTCTAAAACTCCTCTAATTTCTTCTTTTAATATCTCATTAGTAGCATATTCTTCGGGAGTCATAGTATTAATATCTTTAACAAAATCTCCTAAATGAGAATCATCTTCTTCCCCTATTGGTGTCTCTAAAGAAACTGGATCTTGACTAATTTTAATAACTTCTCTTACTTTATCTACCGAAATACCCATTTTCTTAGCTATTTCTTCCTCACTTGGTTCTCTATTTAACTCTAAAGTTAATTGTCTTTGAATTCTGGCCATTTTATTAATTGTTTCGACCATATGAACCGGAACTCTTATCGTTCTTGCTTGATCTGCTAAAGCTCTAGTTATTGCTTGTCTAATCCACCACGTAGCATAAGTCGAAAACTTAAAACCTTTATCATAATCAAACTTATCTACGGCTTTCATAAGGCCAATATTACCTTCTTGAATTAAATCTAAGAATAAAAGTCCTCTTCCCACATATCTTTTGGCAATACTAACTACTAAACGTAAATTAGATTCTGCTAAAATATTTTTGGCCTCTTCATCTCCTGCTGCTGCCCTTTTTGATAAACTAATTTCTTCTTCAGGAGACAACAAACTAATACGCCCTATCTCTTTTAAATACATTCTAACTGGATCATTAATATTAATATCTTTAGTAATTTCGGCATCATCTAAAAGAATTGGTTCATCTTTTTCTAAAGTTTTACCATTACCATTAGTATCCTCATCTTCTTCGGAAATAATATCAATGTTATTTTCCACAAACGCATTATATAACTCATCTAAACTATCATTATCAACCTCTAAGCCTTTTAAACTATCCGCTAATTGTTCAAAAGTTACAACCCCATTTTCTTTTCCAAGTTTTAATAACTCTTCTTTTCTTTCTTCAAAAGTTTTAATCTCTTTCATCTTTAACACATCCTTTTTTTATTTCTCTTAACTTTTCCATAAGTTCTATCTTTTTATTTATATCAGTCTCTTGTTTTATCTCTTCTTTTAAATTATCAATTTTTTCTTGGCTTTCAATTTTTTTTAATTTATCAATAAGTTCGACCTCATCATCTTCTTCTAACTTTTCTTGCCTTTCATTATTTATAATTTCTAAAAAATCATCTTTCATTGGATTAGTTTCAATAAACGTTAGAAAATCAGCATATATAATATTACCAGTCTTTTCTTTATAATAAATTATTTCATTAGCCATCATTCTTTCTTTTTTTGTAATAAACATTCCTAATTTAGTTTGGTATATTTTTACAAAATTAACCCCATGCATCATATAAAATAAAATCTTCGCTGCTAATTTCTCATAATTAGTTTTTTCTTTTATTTCGATCTTTTTTTTCGGTGTTTCTTTTATTTTAGTAGTTTTTAACTGACTTTTTAAAACATCATAAGATATATTATAATCATTTGCAAGCTTTTGTAAAGTAACTTCTTTTAATAATTCATCACTAGTATTTTCTAAACTTAATAAAATACTTTTTAAATATTCCGTTAAATCAGTAGCATCAGTTAAATTCTTATTTCTTTTAAAATAATCTAATTTAAAATCTAAAAACGAAATAGCATTCTTAATATTTTCTTCTATCGCTTTAATACCTTTTTTTAAAACATAAGAATCTGGATCTTTTTCATCACTTAATCTAACTACGGAAAATGAAATATTTTCTTTTTCTAATAAAAGACCTACATTGTAAGTAGCATCACTCCCCGCTAAGTCATTATCTAACATTAAAATAACTTTCGCTCGCATTTTTTTTATTATTTCAATCTGTTCTTTAGTTAAGCTTGTCCCCATTAAAGCTACAACGTTTTTAATGCCATTTGCATAAAGTCTAATAGCATCCATATTGCCTTCAACAACAATAACACTTCCTTTAGTATGAATATCCATTTTCGCTCGATGATAATTAAATAAAATATTACCTTTTTTAAAAATCTTCGTTTCTTTCGAATTTAAATATTTAGGGGTTAATTCTTCTAAATAACATCGGGCGGTGAATCCTACAACTTTACCATCTAAATTATGAATTGGAAACATAATACGATTTTGAAAAACATCATAATTATTATTAACTAAACCAACACCCTCAAGTAATTCTTTATTATAGCCTTTTTGTTCTAATACTTTACTTACCGGACTTTTAGTTAGTGCAAGACCTATATCAAACTCTTTAATTGTATTCTTATCAAGTCCTCTTTTTTCCAAATAATTAATGGCTTCTTCACCTTCTAAAGAATTCAAATTATTTTGATAAAACTTACAAGCTAAATCCATACAATTATATAATTCTTCGTGTTCTACCTTTTTAGGCGAATCATTTAACTTAATTTCTATGCCACTTTTATTTGCAACATAAGAAACCGCTTCTAAAAAGGAGAGATTTAAATAATTTTCAATAAAAGTAAAAACATTACCACTGGCTCCACAAGAAAAGCATTTATATATTTGTTTTTCTCTTGAGACACTCATACTAGGGGCATGATCATCATGAAAAGGACAAACACCAAAAAAATTCTTCCCTTTTTGGGTTAAAGGAATATGTTCATTTATTATATCGACAATATCTACGGCATTTCTTATCTCATTAAAATCAATTGTCTGCATAAAAGTGCCTCCTATTAATATATATTACCGCCTACCCCCTAATTTCCTTTTTTTTTCTTAAAAAAATTGCAAATTTTGCAACTTATTTTACACTTTTTTACATATTTTGTAAAGTATTTGACTATATTTTATCTATTAAAT
>CAYLQC010000068.1:0-3910 GCA_964385785.1 uncultured Muribaculaceae bacterium
TGAAATAAATTTCATATTAGAAAGAGGAAATTATGCAAGAACTTATTAAATTTGAAAACGTTAAAAAATCCTATCAAATAGGTGAAAAAAGTTTTAATGCTTTAGATGGTGTTAATCTTACTATTAACAAAGGTGAATTTGTTGTTATTTTAGGACCATCTGGAGCAGGTAAATCAACATTACTTAATTTATTAGGAGGAATGGATAAAGTAACTAGTGGTAAAATACTTGTTGGGAACGATGAAATATCTAGTTTTAGTGATCAAAAACTTACTAACTATCGCGCTGAAAATGTCGGATTTATCTTTCAATTTTATAATATTTTACCAACATTAACTGTTTATGAAAATGTCGCTATTGTAAGTGATATAGTAAAAAAACCTAAAAGTGCTAAAAATACTTTAAAAAGTGTGGGACTAGAAAAACATTTAAACAAATTCCCCGGAGAATTATCTGGTGGCGAACAACAAAGAGTTAGTATTGCCAGAGCTATTGCTAAAGATCCATTACTTCTTTTGTGCGATGAACCAACCGGCGCTCTAGATTCGCAAACCGGAGTAGAAGTATTAAAACTATTAAAAAAACAATGTGATGCTAATAATGGTGAAAATACCGTTGTTATTGTTACCCATAATTCTTTAATTGCTAAAATAGCTGATCGGGTAATAAAACTTAAAAATGGTAAAGTAGAATCTAATACCGAAAATAAACATCCCGTATCAATTGATGAGGTAGCGTGGTAATTATGTTAAAGAAAAAACTCCTTCGAGATATATGGAAAAACAAATCTCAATTTATAACCATTTTTGCCATGGTTTTAATTGGGGTAATGGTTTATGTGGGAATTGAAGCTTACACCGGTGGTATGAAAAATGCCTCTATCTCATTTTATCAAGATTACAATTTACAAGATTTAAATCTGATTGGTGCTAGTGGTTATACTAAATACGATTTAGAAGAAATTAAAAATATTGAATCGGTTACTGATGTCGAAAGACTACTAAGTGTTAATGCTACTGATGATACTGGTAATATTACTTACTTTTTAAACTTTATTGAAAGTAATAACATTGATAAATTTTATATTGTTGATGGTATTCCTTTTGATATTAATACGACTGGTGCCTGGGTAGATGAATTTTATGCTAAAGAAAATAATTTAAGTGTAGGAGATACAATTACCATTAAATATGATACACTCACTTTCGAAGAAAAAATCGTCGCTTTAATAAATGTTCCTGATCACTTATTTGACTTGAAAGATGCCTCATCCCTAATGCCTAATCGAAAAGAATCTGGTTTTGTTTATTTATCAATTAAAGAACTACCCGAAGACTATGTTAAAAAAGAAATTATAAACTCTCTTAAAAATGAACAAAATATTAATCTAACTTTAGAAGAATTTAACTTACTTTATCCTGACTTTGACTACTATGATTATGCCTTTTATTATTTAATAGTTGATGTTGATAATAAAGATAATGTTGATAAAGTAAAATCTTTAATTGAAGAAAAAAATAATAATACAATTGCAGTTACCAAAATAGAAGATACTATATCCTATTCCATGTATGAAGGAGAAATGAATGAAGGAGAAGCCTTTGTTGGAATATTTTCTGGCTTATTTTTAGGCATTGCCTTACTTTCTGTAATTACTACTATGACCAGAGTAATTAAAAAAGAAAAAATGCAAATTGGTACTTTAAAAGCCCTAGGTTTTTCCAATTTTAAAGTTATAAAACACTATGTTGGTTATGGTTTTTGGGTTTCATTAATCGGTGCAATTTTTGGTATAATCGCCGGTCGTTACTTTATTGGTAATGTATTTATGACTATGGAAATGCAATATTTTGAATTACCTAATAATGGTGCCATAATAGTTCCCTCTAGTTATCTTGTTGCTGTTTTAGTAGTTATTGTTATCTCCCTAGTAACTTACTTAACTTGTCGTAAAGAATTAATAAAAAAACCTGCTGATACTTTAAGACAAGAATTACCTAACATTAAAAATGGTAGTTTAAATATCACCACTAAAAATATCTTTAAAAAACTAAATTTTACAACTATTTGGAATTTAAGAGATATACTTAGAAATAAATTTCGAACATTAACTGCCATCATCGGCGTAAGTGGTTGTTCACTTTTAATAGTTTGTGCTTTAGGTATGTTAAACTCTATGAATCACTTTATTGATTTACAATTTCAAAAACTCTATAACTTTAACTATAAACTAACTTTAAAAAATGATTTAGATAATACTAAAATAAATGAACTATTAAATACTTATGGTAATAATTCTAGTCAAACTTTAGGTATTGTTTATGAAAAAGATAATAATACAACAGAATCTAATACTATCTTTGTAACGAATGCTAATGATTTAGTAAGATTTTTAGATAACAACGAAAACTATATTGAAATAAATAATAATGATGGTATCTATGTAACATATAAACTTGCCGAAACTAATAACTATAAAATAGGGGATACTATTAAATGGCATATCTATGGTCAAAAAGAGTATTACGAATCAACCATAGTTGGCTTTAATAAAGATCCCCAAAATCAAAATATCACTATGACTAAAGAATACTTAGAATCTTTAGGAATTACTTATAAACCTGATTCGATTTATACCAATAATGATTTAAGTAATACTAAAGAAATTGAAAGTGTCGAATTAATTAGTAGTAGAGATAATTTAAGAAATGATTTAGAAAGTATGATGAGTATGATGATGACTATGATTATTATAATTGTATTCTTTGCTATCCTTTTAGGTATCATTATTATATCTAATATGTCTATTCTATCATTTTCTGAAAAACAATATCAATTTGCTACCTTAAAAGTTCTAGGCTTTAAAGATAAAAAAATCAAAAATATCTTTATCAAACAAAATATTTGGATTATAATTATATCAATCATTATAGGTTTACCTTTAGGATATTATTTAACATCTTATTTGTTTGTTGCTTGTTTAGAAGATAACTTTGATTTTGGTACTTATATCTTACCCTCAACTTATCTCATCTCCGCTATTATAACTTTTCTAACATCTTATATAGTATCAAATATCCTTGCTAATAAAATAACTAAAATAGATATGGTAACAAGCTTGAAAGGAAATGAATAATCATGAGTGAAATAAGAGAACCAATTAAAAAACCATCTATCGAAAAGAAAAATAAAATTATTGAAAAAGGTTTTGAATTAATATGTAATAAAGGTTATCACAACGTAACTTGTGTTGATATTGCTAAATATGCTGGTGTTTCCACCGGTATTATTTATCAATATTTTACAGATAAAAAAGATATCTTTCTAAATGGTATAAAAAACTATTCCGCCTCTATATTATATCCAATGTTAGATGTTTTAGATAATCAAACAATAGATAAAAATAATCTAAAATTATTAATAACTAAAATGATTGATAACTTTGTTAAAAAACACACAATTAGTAAAAAAGCCCATGAAGAATTAATATCTATGAGCCATCAAGATGAAGAAATAGCTAAAATATTTAAAGATTACGAATTAGAATTTACTAAAAAAATTTCTAATATCTTAAAAAATAATAACTTTAATATTAATAATATCGAAGAAAAAGTTCATATCATTTATGGTATTATCGATAACTATTGTCATGAAGTAGTATATCATCAACATAAATCTCTAGATTATAAAATAATGAAAGAAATAATAATTGAAATATCAATAAATACCTTATTTAAGGAGTAATATTCATTAATAATACAAAAAACTCGAATTACCGAGTTTATATACAATATGGAGCTGGAAACAAGACTTGAACTTGCGACCTACGCGTTACGAGGGCGTTGCTCTACCAACTGAGCTATTCCAGCAGTAAATAAATTATAACATATGAAAACTTTATTAACAATTA
>CAYLQC010000069.1:0-3902 GCA_964385785.1 uncultured Muribaculaceae bacterium
AATCATATTGTTAAACTCCCGTTTTGTCATACCAATAGATTTTAACATAGCAAATTCCCGTTTCCGTAAACTCACATTAGTTGTAATCGTATTAAAAATATTAGTAATACCTATTAGCGATATAACAATAATAAATCCATATAAGAATATTGCTATCAAAGTATAAAGATTACGCATTATTTTTTCATTCTCGGCGATATTATTAAGATTATAATCTTCTCCCTCTAAAACCTTATCTATTTTATCTTGCAAGTTATTGGCATCCAGCGCGTAGTAAGAAATTGAGTAGGTATAACTACTATCACTTATTTTATCAAAAGTTTTATCACTTACAATTAAGAATACTGCATCATTTAAACCAAAAGGATATTCATTAGTAATATAACCAATTTCAATATTAATACTATTTAATTCATCATAAATATTAATAATATCTCCTGATTTATAACTAAATTTTCGCAACACTTTACTAACATTTTTACCCGAATTATTTTCATACCAAAGCACCTCATAATCAATTAAAATACCTTTATCTTGATATTCGTTATAATCTAAATTTAAAGTTTTTAAATATTTTTGGTACTGATAATCACCAATTGTAATAATTTGCATATTAGTATCATTTTTAGAGTATTCATCATTAAATTTACCTAAAGTAAGAAATTCTTGATTATATTGCGGACTTTTAATATAAATAGATTTATATCTATAAATAGCATAATCTTCTATACCATCAAAATTTACAGTAGTATTTGCTTTTTCTTCAAAAGTAGAATTACTATTATATTTATTTAAAGTAATATTATAATCATTCAAAGCAATTTCTTTATTTATTTCTTTAAATGCCGAAGTTATAAAATAAGATAAAGCAATAAAAACACTAACCGATAATATAATAGAAACAGTTGTAGTCCGATATTTTTTCTTATTCCTTTTTAAATTTTTATAAGATATTTCTCCACCTATACCAAATATTTTTTTAATAATTTTAGGACATTTTATTTTTTTAGAATTTATCTTTATATTCTCACTATTTCTAATCGAATCAATTGGTAAAACCTTACTAGCTTTTCTAGCACTCTTAAAAGCTGATGCATATATCGTAACAATACCTAAAACAATTGAAACTACAAAAGAAATAGGGGAAAATGCTATAACTAATTTTAAACCATTTGCCAAGATTCCATCTAAAAATATATTACTTACCATGATTAATATAACCGACGCTAGTATTCCAAGTAATAAACCAAGAGGTATTCCAATTAAACCTAGAATTGTTGCTTCATAAAAAACATTTTTCTTAATTTGTTTTTTCGTTGCTCCAATACTTCTTAACATGCCATATTGTTTTATTTTTTCAGTAATAGATATATCAAAACTATTTTTAATACAAAATATTGAAGTAACTACAATAATTATAATTACTATAATAATTAAAACATCAAAACCTTCCACGGCATTTAAAGGGTTATTTTCTAGTTCTATTAAATAACTATTAATATTATATTCGTATTTGGCTTTTTCTACTTCGGTATAAATTTCTTCTAATTCTTCTTTTGTTAAATCACTCGGGTTTTCTTCATACATTTTCCTAAAAGAATCAGCATCTACCCCTAAAATACTAGAAGTTAATTTTAAATAATTTTTAGAACCATTTTTACTATATTTAGCATATACATCGACATTTCCTATCATTTGTTTTTCATCCATATAAGTAATAAATGTATATCCAGGAGCTTCGTAACTTTCAATATTACTAGCTGGTCTTTCTATAATACCCACTATAGTATAAGTTTTTTTCGTTGTATTTACGATTTCCTCTTCGTAATCACCTAGATATGGGTTACTTTGTTGTAATTCGTGGGTATCTTCCAAACTAATTCTTTTCCCAACATCTAAAGTTATTACATCTCCTATATTCATTGTAACTCGACCATTAGTTTTTAAATGAGTTGGTATTAATATTTCTGTATCATCTTCAGGCATTCTACCATCTACTAACTTAACTGCTAAGTTTTCTAAAGAATCCCTTGTAAAACCTTTAATAAATATATAAGGTTTATATTCATTTTGCGAATTATTTAATTTAGCATAACCAATATTACTTGTTAAATAAAGACTTTCTACTTCTCTAGTATTTTTAATCGTTTTTAAATCATTTATTGGTACATCATAATAAGCAACATGATAATAACCTTTTTCGTATACTTCATAATTAATAAGTGTTTTAATCATACTTGAATACATTGTTGAAACTGCCATAATAAGAGCAACAGATAACATAATACCAATTATGGTAACTATCGTTCTTTTCTTATTAAGGCGTAGATTTTTAATTGTTAATTTATTTAATAAGTTCATAATTATGCCTCAACAATTCTGCCATCTTCTAATTTTATTATTCTATCAGCACTTGCAGCTATTTCCATATTATGAGTAATTAAAATAATCGTTTGTTTTAACTCTTTATTAGTACTACGTAATAACTTTATTATTTCATCACTTGCTTTAGTATCCAAATTTCCCGTTGGTTCATCAGCCAAAACAATAGTAGGGTTGGTAATTAAAGCTCTGCCAATACTGGTTCTTTGCATTTGCCCACCTGATAACTCATTAGGTAAATGATTTCTTCTATTTTCTAACCCTAATAACTTTAACATTTCATTTAATTTTTCTTTATTAACCCTGCGATTATCTAAATCAAGGGGTAGAGTAATATTTTCTTCCACATTAAGAATTGGTATTAAATTATAAAATTGATATATCAAACCTACTTGTCTTCTTCTAAATATCGCTAGTTTATCATCATCAAAATTATATATATCATAGTTATCAATATAAACATGACCACTTGTCGGTCGATCGACCCCTCCAATTAAATGAAGTAGGGTAGACTTTCCACTTCCACTAGCTCCAACAATAGCAACAAACTCGCCTTTTTCTACTGTAAATGATACATTATCTAAAGCTACCACTTTAGTTGTATCCTTACCATAAATTTTTGTTAAATTTTCTACTTTTAAAATTTCCATAACATTTTTTCTCCTTTTTAAGATAATTATATTATACAAAGTGTTACAAGTAGGTTACAATTTAACGATTTAATTCTTTATTATATTCAATTATTTTTCCATTACTAGCATTTATTTCCAATTCATATTCATAATTTTTATAAATAAACTCAATATCATAAACTAAAATACCATTTTCATAATCTTGTTTTGTTTCTTTAAAAATAACATTACTTTCATAAATACCTACATAATCTAAAGCAATTTTTTTAACTTCTTCTAAAGTTAAATAACTAGTATTATCTATATTAGTATTATTTTCACTATTAGTACTTTCTAACTTAAAATCTGTATGAATAATTGCTCCCGTTTTATAATTTATTTTATAAGTATATTCTTGGTTATTATAATATAAATCTACTTCGTAATATTCTTTATCTAATTCTAAATCAATATCATCAAAATAAACATCACTAGTTGTTAAATTCATATCATTTAAAATAATTCTTTTGACCTCACTCTTACTAATAATAGTAGTCTTAAAATAAACTAAACAAACAATTATAACTATAATAACTACTAATGCTACTCCTATTAATATTTTTTTACCTTTTTTCATCTCTAAACTCCTTTAATCACCATTTATTATTTTTAAAATTTCTTCACCATGTACTTTTACTTTAATTGCTGGTAGTAACTTTTTTAATTCTAAGATAGTAGTAGGTCTATTTTCCACTATTCTATTTAATTCTTCATTGGTAAAAACATAATAAGCCGGTATATTCATACTTTTAGTTTTTTCTTTTCTAAAATTTATTAGTTTTTCTTCTAAATTATCATTATAAATTACTTCTTTTTCTTCTATAATATCATTATTTCTATATTTATTTG
>CAYLQC010000070.1:0-3799 GCA_964385785.1 uncultured Muribaculaceae bacterium
TATCAAGTTTATTCATTCTGATTAATACACTAATTCTTTGACTCGCAGTAATAATATAACTTTTATATTCATTATAACTAATTTTCTTTAATAAACTATTTACTTCCTTTAAAGCTAAATTTAGTTTTTTCTCCTCTGTAAGACTTCTTATAAATAAAGACTTACTTATCAAATATATTCTTTTTTCATATTTCTTTTTCCAATTTCTTAATGTACTAACTGATACATCCATTTCTAAAGCTATATCATTTATTTTTTCTTTCTTAGCTATTTTTACTAAACATTTATTAACGATTTTCTCATTATATGCCATTTAAAACCACTCACTTCATAGCAATTATCTTAACAAATGAAAATAAAAAAGAAAAGAATTTTTTATAATTCTTCACCCATTGTTAAATAATTAGCCTCTTTTGTCAAACCTGGCATTGTCATAATTGAACCAAAATAAACAACTATAAACCCTGCTCCATTAAATACTTTAATATCACTAACTGTCATTACAAAATCTTTAGGATATCCCAAAATATGTGGATTATCAGTAATAGAATATTGAGTTTTAGCAATACAAATAGGTAATTTACTAAAATCACTATTATCTATCATATCTAACTTTTCTAAAGCCTTATCACTGTACTTAACCTCTTTAGCACCAAAAGTATTCTTACAAAACTTAGCAATTTTATCTTTTATTTTATCATTTAAATCATATACATATTTAAATTCTTTATCTTTAATACTTACCATATCCATTACTTTATTTGCTAAATCAATACTACCCTTACTTCCTTCTAAATACCCCTTACTCATTGTAAAAGTAATACCTAATTTTTTTACATAACTTTCTAAATAATCAATATCTTCTTTTACATCATCTTCATGGACATTTAAACAAACAATTATCTTATTTGTATAATATGCCATATTCTTAATATGATATTCTAAATTTTCTATTCCTTTACTTAAAACTCCCTCACCATTATATACTAAACTTTTTATAGTTGTATTAATAACTACAACACTAGGTTTTAAACTAGGATATAAACGAGTTACTAAATCAAAAAACTTAACTCCACCCATATCACTACCAAAACCTGCCTCTAAAATAGTATAAGAAAAATTATTCATTGCATAAAAACTACTTAAAACACTATTTGTTCCATGCGCAATATTAGCAAAAGGTCCCCCATGAACTAAAGCAATATTTTCTTCTAAAGTCTTTACTACATTTGGTTTTAAAGCATTTTTAAGTAATATATATAAAGCATTAACACAATCTAAATCTTTAGCATACACTGGTTTATTTTGATTATCAAAACCTACTAATATATTACCTAAACGTTTCTTTAAATCATCTTTATCTTTAGCAAGACATAAAATAGCCATGACCTCACTTGCCGTACTAATATTAAAATGTACATCTCCATTTACTGTTTTAACACATCTTAAACTTCGATCATTTAAATCTATACATCTTTCATGTACAACTTCTTTAATACCTAAATTATTTCCTTGATATATCGAATTATCTATAATTGCTGATAACAAATTATTAGCAGTTGTTACAGCATGAATATCCCCAGTAAAATGTAAGTTTATCTCTTCTTCTGGTAAAACCTTAGCTTTTCCTCCTCCAGTTGCTCCTCCTTTGACACCAAAAACAGGTCCTAAAGACGGTTCTCTTAAAACTACCACACTACTTTTTCCTAAACTATTTAAAGCATCATTTAAACTAATTGCTAAAGTCGTTTTCCCCTCGCCATATTTAGTAGGAGATGTCGATGTAACTAAAACTAAATTACCCTTATTATTTACAGGTATATCATTTAAAACTTTAGCAATATCATTACCATAAAAGAAAAAATCTTCTTCTCTAAATTCCTTTTCTTTTAAAATTTCTTTTAATGTTTTCAAATACATTCCTCCTTTAAAATGGCATTTTCATATTACCATTACTAACCATTTTCATCATTTTTTTCATTTCTTCAAACTGATTTAATAATCTATTTACTTCTTCTACACTTCTGCCACTACCTTTAGCAATTCTTATCTTCCTGCTAGCTTTTAATATTTCTGGATGTTTCCTTTCATTTGGTGTCATCGATAAAACTATCGCCTCAACATGAGCCATATCTTTAGGATCGATATTAATATCTTGCATTCCCATTTTTCTTGCTCCCGGTAACATTTTTAAAATATTTTCTAAAGGTCCTAACTTCTTAATTTGATTCATAGTTTTTAAAAAATCTTCTAAATCAAAAGTACCTTTTTTCATTTTTCTTGCTGTATCTTTAGCATCTTCTTCACTTATTACATCTTCTACCTTATCTGCAATGGATAAAATATCCCCCATATCCAATATTCTATTGGCCATTCGTTCTGGATAAAACTCTGCTAAACCATCTAGTTTTTCACTATCCCCTACAAACTTAATTGGTATATTTGTTAAATGTCTAACTGATAAAGCAACACCACCTTTAGTATTACCGTCTAACTTAGTTAATATTGCTCCTGTTAAACTTAAAGCCTCATTAAAACCATTTATAACATTTATAGCATCTTGGCCCATCATCGCATCAAGAACTAATAACACTTCATGCGGATGTACTAAATCATTTATATCTTTTAACTCTTGCATTAAATCATTATCAATTTGTAATCTACCCGCTGTATCAATAATAATATAATCATTGTTATTTTCTTTAGCATATTCTAAAGCATTCTTAACAATCTCTAAAACATTTTTACTATCTTCCTTATAAACATTTATACCTAAACTTTTCCCAATAGTCTCTAATTGTTCTATAGCAGCTGGTCTATATACATCACCTGCTACTAATAAAGGTTTTTTATTATGTTTTTTTCTTAAATAATTAGCAAGTTTCCCCGCAGTTGTTGTTTTACCACTACCTTGTAAACCTACTAACATTAAAATAGTTGGGTTTTTATCTACTTCTAAAGGTACATAATCTCCCCCTAAAAGACTTATTAATTCATCTCTAACTAACTTAATAAATACTTCATCCGGTTTTAAACTTTTAGAAACATCTAACCCAATAGCTTTTTCTTTTATATTAGCAATAAATTCTTTTACTACCGTATAATTAACATCTGCTTCTAATAAAGCCATTCTTATTTCTCTTAAAGCATCACCAATATTTTCTTCCGTAATCTTTCCCATACCTCTAATATTTTTAATAGCATTAGAAAGTCGCTCTCCCATATATTCAAACACAGTAATTCCTCCTTTAAGTATTTTACTAAATTTCTCTTAATAAGAAAAAAATAGTTATATAACATTAACTATTTTATTACTATTTTTATTTTTTATCAATTACTTAATTTGTTGGAACTAAGACGAGACGAGAACCCCACTGGTACCGTGCTTCACCAGTACCAGTCCCGAAAGAGAACTGGCCAGCAGCTGTAGTCCAACCACAATTTCCCCCACGCGTAGTCCAAGGCTCACTAGGGAAAACAAAGTAAGCTAGACTACTATACCACGAATTTCTATGATAATTTCCATCATTATAGAAAGGACCATTTTCTCCTGTAGCATCTCCTAATATTCGATAGTTCCATGTAATTTGAGTAGACCCAGAATTATAAACGTCAAAATATTTAGAATTAGAATTTATAAAATCTACTGTCAAATCAGAACTTCCTATTGTTGTATTACGATATGCCGAAACATATTCCCAAGCTCCACCACTAGTATCAAAAACACCTGATACATTACCAGTAGTTGAAGCATGAACACCACTACTTCCATACCAATAATTTTGGGCTGTGGTACAAG
>CAYLQC010000071.1:0-3778 GCA_964385785.1 uncultured Muribaculaceae bacterium
AATGAATACATACCATTTATCAAATATTTTAGGAATAAAATGGAAAAATTTTAATGACGAAAATGGTGTGCCTCAACATAAAAAAGTAGTAGTTACTAGTAAAGCATCAAGATACTCAGAAATGGAAAATGGTAATATTACAAGTTTAGAAATTAAAAATATAATAGAAGACTTAGCTAGTGAATTTAATGATAACGCATTTATTCAATTAGTTATAAATGAATTAAATATATTTGCTGATAAAATTGCTATTAGAAAAGGAATAACTCAAGAAAAGTTAGAACCACTATCTCCGAGATTATTTATAGATAAACCATTTGCTGAAATATGTACTTTAGTTAGTACCAATAAAGATGCTTATTTTAGATTAATTAAGGAACAATTCGAATTAGCAACAATTCCAAAAGACCAAGAAAAATCAAAAGTTTTAAAATAAATAATGCCCATAAAAGGGCAGTTGTTGTTTTAAGAAAATTATGGTAAAATCTTATTATACAAAGAGGGTGTTGCTAGTGGCATTTGATGCACATTTTAAAGTTAATTATCTGCACGCTAAGACAAAGGAAAGTGCTATTTTTAAAGGTGATAAATATCGAATTAGTATTTTATCGGAAAGATTAATCAGACTTGAATATAGTGAAACAGGTTATTTTTATGACGGCCTAACCGAAAGAGTTATCAATAGAGACTTTAACATACCTGAGTTTCAAGTTAAAGAAGATAATAAATATTTAGAAATATCTACTAATTACTTTACTTTAACTTATATTAAAAATAAACCTTTTATAGGTAGTAAAATAGCTCCCGATTCTAACTTAAAAGTTGCTTTAAAAGATACTGATAAATTATGGTATTTTAATCACCCTGAAGCCAGAAACTTTAAAGGTACTAGTACTAGTTTAGAAGATAACCATTTTGAAAAAGGTCTTTATTCAACTGATGGTTTTGCATCAATTGATGACTCTAAATCTCTTCTAATAAATGAAGATGGTAGTCTTTCAAGACCAACTAAAGAAAGAATTGATACTTACTTATTTATGTATCGCCGGGACTTTGGTCTTTGTTTACATGATTATTTTACCCTAACTGGAAGACCTGCCTTAATACCTCGTTATGCTTTAGGTATATGGTGGAATAAAGATGAAATATATAGTTTTAATGATATCAAAAAATTGCTAATTAATTTTAGTAAAAATAATATTCCCATATCTGTTTTATTACTTGGTAATGAATGGCACATGAAAACTGATTTAAATAAAACTGGTTATACATTCAATCATTCCTTATTTCCTAATCCTTTTGAATTTGTTAAATTTATGCATGATCGCGGAGTAAGAGTAGGACTTACAATTGATCCAAGTGAAGGTATAAGTAGAGAAGAACCTAGTTTTTTAAATATCAAACAACACTTAAGACTAAATAATATCAATAATATTCCTTTTAATGTTTTTAATCCTAACTTAGTAATGGATTACTTTCACTATTTAATTCACCCTTTAGATGAACTAGGTATTGATTTTTACTTTATTGATTACTATGATAAAAAAAATATTGAAACTTTAAGAGCCCTAAACTATTATCATTTTAATGATGCTAAAGGTTATCGTAGTAAAAGAGGTATGATTTTATCAAGAAATGGTTTAGTATCTTCTCATCGTATGCCCATTCATTACTCTGGACAAACTACTGTTTCTTGGGGGACTCTAAATTATTTACCATTTTTTAACCTAACTAGTAGTAATATCGGCGTTTCTTGGTGGAGTCATGATGTAGGTGGCTATAAAGATGGAGTAGAAGATAGTGAACTTTATTTTCGTTCTGTTCAATTAGCAACTTTTAGTCCTATATTCCGTTTTAGTTCTGAACATGGTCACTATTATAAAAGAGAGCCTTGGCGTTGGGATATCAAAACTTTAAGTATTGTTCAAAACTATTGTAATTTAAGACATCGCCTTATTCCTTATTTATATGCTGAAGGCTATCGTTATCACACTACTGGTTTGCCTATTATCCAACCCCTATATTATCAAAACCCTGAAATTTATGATGAACCAATATATAAAAATGAATATTACTTTGGATCAGGCTTATTTGTTGCTCCTATTACTAGTAAAAAAGATTCTATAATGAATAGGGTAGTAAAAAAGATTTTCTTACCTAAAGGTATTTGGTATGAATTTAATAGCGGTAAGAAATTTATTGGTGATAAACGTTATGTAACTTTTTATAAAGATGAAAACTATCCTGTTTTTGCTAAAGCCGGTTCCATAATTCCTTTAGCAATATTAGAAGATAATATAAATGTAACTAATCCCCCTAAAAAAATGGAAATTCATGTTTTCCCTGGATATAGTTGTTCTTATAATTTATATGAAGATGATGGTTATTCCTCTTTATTTGAACAAGGTTACTATTTAAAAACTAATATTGACTATAAATACTTACAAAATAACTATACTTTAACAATTAAACCTGTTGAAGGAAAAAGTGGTATAATACCAAGTATCAGAGATTATAAAATAAGATTTAGAAATACTATTCATGCTGATGAAGTTATTGTTTATATTGATAATGATGTTGTAATTCCTCATAACTATGTTGAAGATAATGATTTTATTGTTGAAGTAAAAAATGTTAAAACAACTAGTAAACTATCTATTATTTGTAAAGGAAGAAATATTGAAATAGATGCCTCTCGTATTATTAATGAAGAAATAGATGAAATATTAAGTGATTTACAAATTGAAACTAAAATGAAAGATATGATAGCTAATATCTTATTTGGTAATAGTGAAATTAATGAAAAAAGAATTCAAATTAGAAAACTAAAAAGTGTTGGTTTAGATAAAATATTTATTAATATGTTCTTAAAATTACTTGATTATATGAAAGAGATATAGTTATGAAAAAAGTTATAATTATTATATTAATTGTTGTTATTATCATTATTTCATTTATAAGTTTTAATCTTTTAAATAAAGAAAGTAACGAAGAAAGTATTAAAAACGATTTAATTAAAATAGGAAAAGAATACTACGAAGATTACTATTATGTTAAATCAGGTAACTCAAGTGAAGAAAGAAGTAAAGAACTTTCTAAATATGTTAATACTGGTATTAGAATAAATATTGAAACCTTATCTTTATATAGTAATGATTTTAATAATATTATTAATACTTTTATAAATAATGAAACTAACGAAGTTTGTAATAAAGTTAATACTAAAGTAATTATCTATCCTAAATCACCTTATACTAAAACTGATTATACAATAGATACTATATTAGATTGTGGTTTCAACGAATAATAAAAAGAGAATTGAGTTTCTCTTTTTAAGTTAAGTCAAATCAGGAAGTAGGGGAAAGAACTAGACGGAAACCGAAATAGTTAAGGTCCCCACCCGTAACCCGAGCGAAAGCGAACCCACCGGAATCAGTCGTATTGTAGGCACCCTGACCACGACCGAACCAAGGAGCGCCAGGATGAGCAAAGAACGCGGAATCGACATACCAACTAGACCAGTAGATTGAACCATCGTAATAGAAAGGTCCATCTTCTCCTGTTGCATCTCCTAAAATTCTGTAATTCCAACTAGTAACAGTTGATGAACTACTATAAATATCAAAATATTTACTATTTGCATTAATTGTATCCGTAGTAAGTCCTGAACTTCCTACATAATTTTCTATATATGCTGCAACGTATTCCCAAGCTCCACCAGATACATCATAAATTCCTGAAGTATTTCCAGTTGTTGAAGCATTAACACCTTTTGTAG
>CAYLQC010000072.1:0-3769 GCA_964385785.1 uncultured Muribaculaceae bacterium
GCTTCTTTTAATTTAGTATAAGCCATTTTATAACGAGTTTTATTATCTCCAATATAACCTTTTAAATACATATTACCTATTAAGTAAGTAGCGGCAGGGTGCCCTTGGATAGAGGCAATGTGCAAATATTCATAAGCCGTTATATAACGCGGATAGCCCATAACAATACCAGCATATTCTTTAGTACCTAGAGAAAAAGCCGCATAGACATTACCATTTTTAGCTAAAGTTTTTAGTTTAAAGTCATGGTTTTCATTTTCTTTAAAAGTTAGATTTAAGTATTCTTCTAAACCTTGATAACTCATACTTGTATCATTAAGTAAGTTTTCGATTTTTTCTTTTAAGATAGTTTCTTTATATAATGGTTGTTTATTTTCTAATACGGTATAAAATAATATTTCAATAAATGCCGAATATAAATCATTATTTTTAAGATAGTTATTTAGTTTAGTAATAAAAGTCGTGGGAACTAAGGAATCATTTTTAGCAATATTATAAAGTTTATTTATTAAGGTTTTTAAACTTTGATTTTCGTTTATAAATTTAAGAGAAGAATTAGAATATATTACGCCATCCATTATATTTAAAATACTTAATACTTCATTAGTTAAACAAGTTTTATCTTTTAAATATTTCTTTTGATAGTTTAAGATAATTTGTTTATAATCATCCCCTATTCTTCTTGCTCCAACACAATAGTTATTAATGGTTGTTGGATTAATATTAGGAACTTTAAATAAAGCAAAAAAGATTTCGGTTTGTAAAGCACTTGTTTTATTTTGACTACATTCTTTAATTATTCTAAATAAATTACCTAAACTTAAATGTAAATCATCATTATTCATTTTAATATAATCTTTCATCTATAACACCTCACTTTTAAGATAACATATTTTGTGGATTTGTAAAGTAATTTTTAAAATTGTTGTGGATTTAATAATCTAAACTTTTAACTACTAGACGAATATAATGGTATTAAGGAGTGTGATTATATGAAAAAAATATGGAAAAATTATAAACAAACTTTTATTTTACTTGCTTCTTTAATAATTGGGGGAATTGTAGGAATTATTTTTAAAGAAAAAGCTACAGTATTAAATCCTTTAGGGACTTTATATTTAAATATGATGTTTGTTTTAATTGTTCCTTTAATATTTTTAACAATTTCAACAACAATTGCTAAAAATAAAAACAGGAAAAGATTAGGTAAATTACTAAGAACGATTGTGATAGTTTTTATTATTACTTCCTTGGTTTCTTTAGTAGTTGGGGTAATTTCCACTTATTCAGTTAAGTTGGTTGATACAAGTAAGGTTAGTACGATTATGGATGGTGTTACAACCGATACAAGTAGTGATGATGAACTAAATATTTTAGAAAGAACGGTTGAAGCAATTAGTACGGATGATTTTTATAAATTATTATCTAGAGATAATTTAATTGCTTTAGTTATTTTTGCGATATTAGTTGGACTTGCTATTTTAGAGTGTGGTGAGAAAGGCGAAAAGTTTTTAGATGTATTAACTTCAGCAAATGCGGTGGTTTTAAAATTAGTTGATATGGCATTTTTATATGCACCGATTGGAATAGGTTGTTTCTTTGCTAGTTTAGTAGGTACTATGGGAAGTACAATTGCTACTAGTTTTATTAAAACATTTATTGTTTATTTAGTAGTTGCTTTATTATTTTATTTCGTAATTTATAGTTTATATGCCTTTATTGCTGGTGGGAAAAAAGGTTTAAAAGATTTTATTGGTCATATAATACCAGTTAGTGCGAGTAGTATAGCAACGTGTTCATCAGCCGCCTGCATCCCAATTAATATTAAATGTGCTAAAGAAATAGGAGTATCTAGTGATATTGCTGAGACGACAATTCCTCTTGGTACAACATTTCATAAAGATGGATCAATAATCGGTAGTGTTTTTAAAATTATGTTTTTAGCTTATTTATTAGGTTTTGATATTTATAATGTTGGTAATATTGGAAAAATTATGTTAGTTTCGCTTGTAGCTACTTTACTTGTTAGTGCTGTCCCAATTGGTGGGGGAACAATATCGGAAATGTTAATTATTACGTTAATGGGTTTCCCAGTTAGTTTTTTACCAATTTTAACAATAATAGCAACGATTATCGATGCTCCAGCAACAATGCTAAATGTCGTAGGAGACTCAGCAAGTTCAATGCTTGTTGCTCGTATTATTGATGGTAAAGGTTGGAATTTAGCTAAAAATACGTAATTTATTTGACTTGTTTCCTATTTAATGATAATATTTTTAAGTAAAGAAATTGGGAGGTGCCTTATATATGGCAAAAAATATATCAAATAAAAAACCTTTAACTGTTAATTTAAGAAGTAAAGCTTGTAATGCTGTTAAATCAAGACAAAAACCTAATTTACAAAAGAAAAAAATAAATGGGAAAACAGTTTTAATTTCAGCTAGAGAAGCCAAAAAATTAGCATAGAAAAAAGTCATAAATTAATGGCTTTTTTTATTCTTTAAATTCAAAGATATAATCTAAGATTTTTACTTCATCCCCTCTTTTAGCACCAAGACGTTCTAATTCATCTTCGATACCCATACCTTTTAGTTTTCTAGCAAAACGAATAATGCCCTCATCTTCAGTAAATCTAGTCATTTTAAATAAACGTTCTATTTCTTTACCTTCTAATACCCAAATACCATCTTCTTTTTTTATAGTATAAGGTAATTCGTTTTTAAATTTATATACGACATAGTCACTAGTTTCTTCGGGTTTATAAAGAGGAGTATCGGGTAGACTTTTTAAAGTACTTGCTAAAACATTTATAAGATTAGCAATTCCTTTATTTTCTATTGCACTTATTTCGTATACTTCTAAAGTAGGATACTTACTTTTAAAGTTTTTTAAGTTTTCTAAAGATTCGGGTAAATCCATTTTATTAGCAATTACTATTTCTTTTTTTTCACTTAAAGATTTACTATAATTTTTTAGTTCATTACGAATTATTTGGTAGTCGTTTATAGGATCTCTTCCTTCAAAAGAACCCATATCAATTACGTGGGCAAGTATTTTAGTACGAGAGGCATGTTTTAAAAATTCTAAACCAAGACCTGCTCCGGTACTAGCATTTTCAATTAAACCTGGTAAATCAGCGATTACAAAAGAGTAACCATCGCTCATTTTCACCGTACCTAAATTAGGTGATAACGTAGTAAAGTGATAAGGAGCAATTTTAGGAGTAGCATTACTCATTAAACTTAAAATAGTACTTTTACCAACACTAGGCATCCCAATAAGACCAACATCAGCCATGACTTTTAAAACACATTTTATGATAACATTTTCGCCAGGTTCACCAAGTTCACTAAATTTTGGGGCGGGGTTTTGGTGAGTGGCAAAGGCTTTATTACCACGACCACCTCGACCACCATGAGCAGCAATATAGGTTTGATTATCCTCGACTATATCTGCTAAAACTAAAGAGGTATCCGTATCAATTAAAGTTGTACCAAGAGGGACTTTAATTATTATATCTTCGGCATTTGCTCCATTTTGGCTACTACCTTTACCATTAGTACCTTTTTTAGCTTTAACAATTTTTTTATAACGCAGATCAATTAAAGTTTTTAAACTTTTATCGCCGATGATTTTGATACTGCCTCCTACTCCCCCATTACCGCCATCTGGTCCACCCATGGGAACATATTTTTCTCTACGAAATGAGGTACAACCATCTCCTCCTGAACCAGCATATAATTTTATTGTTACTTCATCTACAAACATA
>CAYLQC010000073.1:0-3729 GCA_964385785.1 uncultured Muribaculaceae bacterium
TAAAATCAGGTATTGTTCCTTCTATAACTGTAAATGTTGCTTTATTTTGAAAGTTGGCATGGGCATTATATATTACAATAACAGATAAAATAAGAATAATAGCAACAAATAAAGATATAAATATTCTTTTTTCTTTTTTGTTTTGATTAAATTTTTTTAATTTTTTCATAATATTTCCTTTCCATTACTAGTCTTTAAATGAATAAACAGTACTTGCTTGGAAGAAATACTTATGATATAAATAAATTGTGGAAAATAAACGCACCGATGTTTTTTACCACAATGCAAGTAATTGCATTCATTTAAAAGTGATTAATTTTTTTATTAATTGCTTTTTTTATATCACCTCTACTTTAATTAATTGTAGCACATTTTCGATTATTTTCCAACTTTTTAATTATTAATATTAATTTATGTGAAAATTTTATTGGTGATACTATGGTTATTAGTAAATTAAGGGAAACAAGAGAAGCTTTAGGATTAAAACAAAAAGATGTTGCTAAGTTTTTAGGTGTTGATCATACTACTTATTCTGGTTGGGAAACAGGAAAGGATACGATACCATTAAAATACTTAATTAGATATTCTAATAATTATGGATATAGTTTAGATTATTTATATGGAATAAATGAAGAAAATGTTTTATATAAAAAGTTAGATGTTGATTTAAAAGTAATTGGTGATAATTTAAGAAAGTTAAGAAAAGAAAATAATTATACATTAAAAGATATAGCTAAAAAACTTAATTGTCATTTATCTACTTATGGTTATTATGAAGAGGGTAAGAATTTAATTTCGACAACATTTTTATATGCTTTAAGAGGAATATATTCCAATATATCTTTTGATAAGATTTTAGGTAAAAAAGAAAAAATCTAAGAATGAACAGAATTTTTCTGTAATCTTAGATTATCTGCAATAGTTGCTATAAATTCGGAATTAGTTGGTTTACTTCGATCAAAGTCGATACTATGACCAAAGATATCTTCCATTACTTCATAATCTCCCCTATTCCAAGAAACTTCGATAGCATGGCGAATTGCTCTTTCAACTCGAGAAGATGTGGTATCAAAACGATGAGCAATTTCGGGGTAGATACTTTTGGTTATACCTCCTATCATATCAGGGTTTTGATACATTAAGTAAATACTTTCTCTTATATATTGGTATCCTCTTATATGAGAGGGTATTCCTAAGGAATGAAGTAATTTACTAATAGCCATTTCTAGTTTAGAATCTTTTTCTTCGACTGGTTCGATGTTATCAGTTGGTGCTAAAACAGCGGTGATTCTTTTTTCTAAAGCGTTGAAATCAATAGGTTTAACCATATAGTAATCTATATCATAACCACTAATAAGTTTAATCATTGATTCTTTTTTGTAACTGGTTAGTACGATGGCGTGTTTATGAATGTTACGTTTCTTCATTTCTTCTAAAATGGTAATTCCATCTACTTCGGGCATAATAATATCCATCAGGAGTAAATCAAAAGTGTTGGGATTATTTAGTATATAGTTTAACCCATCTTTTCCACTACGAAACGACTTAACTACATTAATACCTCTACTACTTTTAAAATAATCATTGGCTTTTTTGATAACATCTTCGTTATCATCGATTATTAGTACATCTATAGCTTTCATATTTGCCATTTCCCTTCTAAAAAATATTTTTTTGTACTGCAAATTTTTTTACTACATTTGTACTGCGCAAGTTCATTATATGAAAAAATATGTAAAATTGCTAGTAAAACTTTTGACTAGTTATGTAAATATGTGTCAATTTTTGTCGATTTTTGAGATTTTCGACAAAATATTACTTAATTTTTGCGGATTTTGGGAAACGTTGCCTAGTAAGAAACCATCGATATTAAGATTTGTTAGTTTTAAAATATTAGTTTCATTTACTCCACCACCAAAAAGAATAGGAATTTCAACATTATGAAAGTCTTTTAGATGTTTTTTGATATCATTAATCATTTGGCATGTTAGGTCAATATCAACTTTTCTTTGATTAATTGCCCATAAAGGTTCATAAGCAATAATTAGTTTTTTTATTTCGGAAATTGTTAATTTAGAGAATATGGCATTAATGATAAAACGAACTTCACGCTGGGCATCTGATACATTTATTTTTCGTTTTTCCCCAACACATAAAACTGGGGTTATATTAGAAGATATGGCATTTTTTATTTTTAAAATGATATCGTTTAGTTTTTCGTTTTCTTCGGCATGATTTAATAAACAATAAGAGACATTTAAAGATTTTAATTGACTTGCTAATACTTCATTAGTATGAGAGCCGTTTTTATATTTAGAAATGGTTTGACTACCTAATTTATAGTTTACGTTATAAAAAAATGGTAAGTAAATGGATGTAGGGAAAAGAACAAAAGTAATATTATTAAAATCGAGATTATTTAGTTCTTTTTTATAAGTTAGTAATTCGTTTAAGGTTTTAGTTGATTTTAAGTTACCCATTAAGTACTTCAATATCTTCCGCCTCCTTTATGGCATCGATACCAACTAAATGGCCGTTTATTAAGTATTCTAAAGTTGCTCCTCCACCAGTGGAAAGATAGGTAAATTGATCATCAAAACCAAAGTGATGAACACTACTTACACTATCACCGCCGCCAAAAACTGTAATGGCATTACTTTTACTTAAGAATGTTAATAGTTCTCTGGTACCATTAGAAAATCTAGGGTCTTCATAAACACCAACTGTACCATTTACAAAGATAGTTTCGGCATTTCTTAGAGCAAGGCGGTATTTGACAATAGTACTAGTACCTATATCCATTATACAATCGTTATCATCAATTTCGGTGATTTTTTTATAACGAGCGTAGTGTTCATCATAGGTACTGCCAACAATAGCATCTAAGGGTAGCATAATTTTATCACGATTGTTAAGAAGAATTTGTTGGAGTTCTTTAATAGTTTTAGAGCTATCAGTAGCTAGACTAGAACCAATATTAATTTTTAAAGATTTTAAAAAACTATTAGCAAGACCACCGGCGAGTAAAAGATAGTCACATTTTTCTAACATAGCTTTGATTAGTTTTAGTTTGTCTTCAACTTTAGCTCCACCCATTATAACAACAAAAGGACGTTTTGGGTTAATTAGAAATTTATCTAAAGCAATTAGTTCTTGCTGAGTAGAAAAGCCTAGACAAGAGGGAATAAATTTAGGGATACCGGTGATTGAGGCATGAGACCTATGAGAAGAGGCAAAAGCATCATTTACGTATAAGTCCCCTAAAGATGCTAAAAACTGGGAAACTTGAATATCACAATTACTTTCTAATTTACCTGGAACATCTAAAAATCTGGTGTTTTCTAAAAGTAAGATTTCGCCGTTTTGCATAGAGTTTACTCTTTCTACTACTTCGGGGCCAATTATTTGTTTACTAAAATAAACTTCGGTATTTAGATATTTTTTTAAAACATCAGCAACTGGTTTTAGGGAATAAAGGACTTTATCAGTTTCAGTATTTATTTTACCTAAATGACTTAAAAGAATTATTTTAGCGTTATTTTTTATTAAATAATGAATGGTTTCTAAACTTCTTTTGATTTTAGCATCATCTAAGATTTTACCGTTTTTAATAGGAACGTTAAAGTCACATCTTACGATTACGCGTTTGTTTTCAACATTCATATTTTCAAGTCTTTGTTTCATAGATAATCCCCTTTCGTATTATTCTTTATTTATTTTAGCAAAAAA
>CAYLQC010000074.1:0-3642 GCA_964385785.1 uncultured Muribaculaceae bacterium
CTAAAAATACTTTTCTTGATTCCTCATTAGTAATTAAATCAACATATCTTTGACGATACTTAAGTTCTGTATCAACTAGTCCATGAAACTTTTCGGGAAGTGGTCTTAAAGCTTTACCTAAAAACGTAAATTCATAAACTCTTAAAGTTTTTTCACCAGTTTGAGTTGTAAAAATTTCCCCCTTAGCTCCAATAAAATCACCCGAATCAATTTGTTTTTTAAAGAAACTATAATTTTCTTCCCCAATTAAATCAATCTTAAACTCCAGTTGCATATCACCCTCTAAATCACGAATTCTAACAAAACTTAATTTTCCCATTTTTCGCATGAAAATAATTCTTCCCGCAATACTTACATCTTTAATACCATCTTCTAAATTTCTAGCCTCTTTTAAACTATGCGTTCTTTCATACTTTTCTGGATAAGGATTACAAAATTTCCCTATTTCTTCTAACTTTTCTCTTCTTACCATTTCTTGTTCTGTAAACTCTCTCATTTTTAAACACTCTCTTTCTAAAATAAAAACAATTATCCATTCCTAATTAAGGACGAATAATTGTTAATCCGCGGTACCACCTTAGTTCATATCGTAATATGCTCTTTCTTTATCGTAACGTGATAACTTCGATACACTCCCATAGCTTTTTTCCTAATTATTTCTTTCGTAATTTCCACCATTCTTACTTCTCTTTTAAAGTTAATAATTAGTACTCCTATTTTCATTGCGTTTTCTAACTATAATATACTTACTTTTTAAACCTTTGTCAATTTTTATTTTCGATTTAACTTAAATCTTTCCTTAGGATCTAAATATTTCTTTCTAAGTCTTATATCACTAGGTGTAACCTCAACATACTCATCATCTTCTATAAACTCTAAAGCTTCCTCCAAAGTAAATTTCTTAGGATTTACTAAATTAATTGCTTCATCTGCTCCACTACTTCTTGTATTAGTTAAATTCTTATTCTTACAAGGATTAACATCTAAATCATTACTTCGATTATTAATGCCCACAATTTCTCCAATATAAACCTCTGTTGCTGGACTTATAATTAAAGTTCCTCTATCTTGTAAATTCCATAACGAATAACCTAAAGCTTTACCATTTTCCATCGAAACTAAAACCCCATTTTTTCTTCTTGTAATCTCTCCTACATATTCTTGATACTCTAAAAAACTTCTAACCATTATCCCCTCACCGCGAGTATTAGTAATAAAAGAACTACGATAGCCAATTAAACCTCTTGTTGGAGCCACAAACTCTAAATAAGCTTGATTATCTTTACTAGAAACCACTAAAAGTTTACCTTTACGCTCTTGTAAATCATTTATTACTGTTCCAGAATATTCTTCAGGACAATTAATTATAACTTTCTCAAATGGTTCAAATTTCTTTCCATCTCTAATCTCATATATAACCTCAGGTTTTGAAACAGATAACTCAAAACCCTCTCTACGCATATTTTCTAGTAATATTGATAAATGTAACTCTCCTCTACCACTAACTTTATATCCATCCGCATCCGGTAACTCTTCCACTACTAAACCAACATTTGTCTCTAATTCTCTTTCTAAACGTTCTCTAATATGTCTAGTTGTTAAAAACTTTCCACTTCTTCCTGCAAAAGGTGAATCATTAACTAAGAAGTTCATTGCTAAAGTTGGTTTTTCAATTTCAATTGGTGGTAAAGGATCGATTGCATCTTTACTACAAACTGTATCCCCTATTGAAATATCACTACATCCAGCAATAATTACAATATCACCATAATAAGCTATATCTTTCTCTACTCTTTTTAAACCCTCATTAACAAATAATTTCGTAATCTTAAAACTTTCTAAACTTCCATCATTTCTAACTAAACTAACTATTTCATTTGGTTTAATTGAACCTTTTGTAATTCTTCCTACCCCAAGTCTTCCAATATAATCATCATATAAAAGATTAGAAATTTGTAACTGTAAATTATCATTTTCATTACCTTTAAAAGGTTCGACAACTTCTAATATTGTATCTAATAAAGGAGCAATTGAATCACTTTCACTATCTAAACTTTTTTTAGCAATTCCATCCCTGGCAATACCATAAATAATTGGAAAATCAAGTTGTTCATCAGTAGCATTTAACTCCATAAATAAATTAAAAGTCATATCTACTACTTCTTTAGGTCTAGCATCTTTTTTATCAATCTTATTAATAAATAAAATCGGTTTTAAATTTTGTTCTAAAGCTTTCTTTAATACAAAACGTGTTTGAGGCATAGGTCCCTCAGCACTATCTACTAACAATATTACAGTATCAACTGTTTTTATAACTCTTTCTACTTCACTTGAAAAATCAGCATGTCCTGGAGTATCAACAATATTTATTTTAACACCTTTATAACGTATTGCACAGTTTTTTGAATAAATAGTAATACCTCTTTCTCTTTCTAACTCATTACTATCCATTACACAATTAATATTTTCTTCATGATTAGAAAATGCTCCATTTTGTTCTAACAAAGCATCTACTAAAGTACTTTTACCATGATCAACATGTGCAACAACTGCTATATTAATAATTTTATCCATCCCAACTCACTTCCTAAACAAACGAAAGAATTATAACGCAAAAATAGACACTTGACAAGTAAAAAAGAAAGGTATTGTAAAAAAGCTGTTTTCATGATATTATGTATTTAGCAAGGAAACTTGCATAAAATAAAAAAGGAACATTTAATATTCCAAGTGTTAAGTGATACCCATATAAAATGTTTAGACACTCTAATTCATTTGTTGAATTGAGTGCTTTTTTATTTTAAGATTACAAACAGTAATACTATAAGTAAAAAGATGATTATGATTAAAGATAAGATTAATAAATCTTTCTTGTTCATAAGTCAATCACCTCCTATCTTTTTCAAGATAAAAGGTAGCACCCAACTTATTAAATGTTCCAACAACATTATATCTTACTTATAATATAATAACAAGTTGTATAATTTTAGAATTAAGGATTTTAATTTACAAGCAAAGAAAACGTTTGAATAAATAATAAATAAAGATTTATAATCTTGGTTGAGATACATCTTGATTGTTAGGTGTTTTACTTCAGTCCGCTATTTTATGAATTTTTTATTAATTTATTATTATAATCCGGCTGGTGTGGTCCTACGAAAGGAAAAAATGGAATATTTAATTATTCTAGTTGTAATCATGATTTTAATAATCAAAATTATAAAACTTTAATAGAGCCAAAAGAAAACACCTATCTACTTAATAGATGCTTTCAAAGTCTAAAAACTAAGGACTAAAGAAACACCTAACTAGCAAATCAAGTGTATCTCTTTTTTGTTCCTCTACATGTATTATATGCAAAATTCCTTAAAAAATTAAGAAAAACTGAAAATCTTGATAAAATGAATAAATTTTCTCACTGCACACAATCTTTTAAGCATTAAAGGTATTATATATTTTTAATCATCTTTCTTTTATTTTGACTTTGCTCATTATATCGCTGTTCCACCTCATCAGCTTCACATCTTAAAAAACAAGCCTTTTGCATATAACCATCATATACCCTTACTTTTTGTTCAGTATATAAATCAATATAATGTGCTGAATCATCATATATATCTTTTAATTTTTTGGCTTTTTGTT
>CAYLQC010000075.1:0-3621 GCA_964385785.1 uncultured Muribaculaceae bacterium
AAAAGAATATATTACTAATTATGCTAAGTATTTAGGTTTAAATGCTAAAAAAGCAATCGATGAATTTAATGAGTATATGTTTGAGTATACTTCCAAGATACCTGTTAAAGAAATTGAAAAGAATTTATTAGAACAAGAAGAAAAACCAAAAAAGGAAGAGATAATATCACCATATACAAAAACAGTTAAGAAGAAGAAACAAAAAATTTTTATTGTTTTATATATAGTTATTTTATCTTTATCTTTAATACTTGCCATTTGGACAATTGTTCAAGTTAAGAATAATCAAAATGGGGTCTTTTCTATTAGTTATGTGAAATAGGAGGAATTATGAATTTACCAAATAAACTTACAATGGGGAGAATTATTTTAGCTATTATTATTTTAGTGTTACTTATTATGCCTTGGTATCAATTAGGAATAGTTTTTCCTACTTTGACGATTTTTGGTAAGATTATAGTTGATACTAAATATTTAATTGCGGGCGTTTTATTTTTAATAGCTGCAATTACTGATTTAATAGATGGATATGTGGCTAGAAGTAGTAATCAAGTAACTGATTTTGGTAAAGTTTTAGATGCCATAGCTGATAAAGTACTAGTAAACGGAGTTTTAATTATTTTAGCTTATCAGGGTTTTATTCATGTTATAGTTCCGGTAATTATTATTACTAGAGATACAATTGTGGATGCTATAAAAATGGAAAGCGGTAATAAAGGACGGGTTGTGGCTGCTAGTATGATGGGTAAGTTAAAAACGGTATGTATGATGGTAGGTATAATTTTGATGTTATTTTATAATTTACCATTTGAAATTATTAGTATTCCTCTTGCTGATATATTAATACTTTTAGCTTGTGTTTTTTCAGTTATATCAGGATGTCAGTATTATTTTCAATCTAAAGAATTATTTAATAAGAAAAGTAATTAATTTTTTTCTTTTTTTTTCGAAATATTTAAAAATCAATTTTAAGAATTGGGTAAAAAATATTTATAAATTTTAAAAATTGGCTTAGAGAAATTTAAAATTTGAGCGAAAAATTGTTTCACAAACGAATGTTTGAGAAAAGTATTGACAAACTAAATTTTATATACTAAAATGGAATTGTAATGAAAGAAATATTGGAGGAAAAATTCATGAAAACAACAAAAGATGTAAAAGACAAAGATAAGGCTTTAGAACAAGTTCTAGCTGATATCGAAAAGCAATTTGGTAAAGGATCTATTATGAAATTAGGGGATAATTCCCATTTAGAAATTGATGTAACTAGTAGTGGTTCTTTAACACTAGATATTGCTTTAGGAGTTGGGGGTTATCCCAAAGGAAGGATTATTGAAATATATGGTCCAGAGTCTTCAGGTAAGACAACATTTGCTTTGCAAGCAATTGCCGAAGTACAAAAAAATGGTGGGAGAGCAGCATTTATTGATGCAGAACATGCACTAGACCCAGTTTATGCGAAGAATTTAGGGGTTGATTTAAATGAGTTATTATTATCGCAACCAGATACGGGAGAGCAAGCGTTAGAAATTTGTGAGGCTTTAGTAAGAAGTGAAGCCGTTAATATTGTCGTAATTGATTCTGTTGCAGCCTTAGTTCCGCAAGCGGAAATTGATGGAGAAATGGGTGACTCGCATGTCGGTTTACAGGCACGACTTATGAGTCAAGCTTTACGTAAACTATCTGGAACAATTAGTAAAACTAAAACAACGGCAATATTTATTAATCAATTAAGAGAAAAAGTAGGTATTTTATTTGGAAATCCGGAGACAACACCAGGAGGTAGAGCTTTAAAATTTTATTCAACAATTAGACTTGATGTTCGAAAAGGTGAACAGATTAAAAACAATGACCAAGTAATTGGTAATAGAACAAATATTAAAGTAGTAAAAAATAAAGTGGCACCTCCTTTTAAAACGGCTAGTGTTGATATTATGTATGGGGAAGGTGTAAGTCGTGAGGGTGAAATCGTTGATATTGCTAGTGAATTAAATATCATGGAAAAAAGTGGTGCTTGGTATGCTTATAATGGAGAAAAAATAGGTCAAGGTAAAGAAAATGCTAAGTTATATTTAAAGGAAAATCCGGCTTTGAAAGAAGAAATCGAAAATAAAATTAGAGTACATTACGGTTTTATTAAAGATGATGATAATTTAGAAAAAACACCTAAAACTGAAGAAAATCAAGAGGAATTTTAAAAGACATTAAGTGTCTTTTTTTAAGGGGTTAGTTAACTTGAAAAAATTCCTATTGCTAAATTTTAAAGAAAACTTTATAATAAGAATATAGATAGATTTATTAGAAATGAATTTACTATAGATAGAAAATAATGGAGGTAGTTATGAAATTTAATGTCGCATCCATTATTTTAGCTCTTGTTATTGGAATAATTCTTGGAGCAGTACTTATTTTAATTTTCGAATATTTGAAAGTTAATAATTCTTCGAAAAAGGCTTCCCAATTATTAGAAGATGCCAAAAAAGATGCTGATAAGCATAAGAGGGATGTTTTGCTTGAGATAAAGGAAGAGTCTTTTCGTTTGAAACAAGAAAGTGAAAAAGAAATTAAACAAAAGAAAGATGAAATGAAAGAAACTGAGTCTCGTTTAATGCAAAGAGAAAGTAATTTGGATAAACGTGATGAAATGTTACAAAAACGTGATGCAACTTTAGATGAACGGGATAATAGTTTATTAGCCAAGCAAAAAGAATTACAAGAAAAAGAAGCTAAAATGGATGATTTGTTGAAACAAGAAGTAGAGAAGTTAGAGGGGATTTCGAAGATTTCGAAAGATAAAGCTAGGGATTTAATAATGAAGCGGGTAGAAGATGAGATGTCTTTAGAAATTGCTGATTTTATTAAAGAAAAAGAACGTGATGCAACTTTAGTTGCTAATGAAAAAGCAAGAGATTTAATTGTATCTAGTATGCAAAGATATAGTGAAGATGTTGCTAATGAACAAACAGTAGCAACAATAAGTTTACCTAGTGATGAAATGAAAGGTCGTTTAATCGGAAGAGAAGGCCGAAATATTAGAACAATTGAATCAGTAACAGGTGTTGATTTAATTATTGATGATACACCAGAAGCAATTGTTATATCTAGTTTCGATCCATTACGAAGAGAAATTGCCAAAATTACGATTGAAACTTTAATTAAGGATGGAAGAATTCATCCCTCAAGAATTGAAGAAGTTTATGATAAAGTTTCAAGAGATATTTATAATAAAATGACGGAAATGGGTCAAGATACATTATATAGTTTAGGACTTACTAATGTTGATCCAGAATTAGTTCATTTAATAGGGAAATTACATTTTAGAACTAGTTATGGTCAAAATGCTTTACAACATTCTATTGAAGTAGCTAATTTATGTGGATTAATGGCTAGTGAGTTAGGTGAAAATGTGACTTTAGCTAAAAGGGCAGGACTTTTACATGATATTGGTAAAGCAATTGATTTTGAAATGGAGGGGTCTCATGTAGAAATCGGTGCAGAGATTGCCAAAAAATATCATGAAAGTGATGTAGTACTAAATTCTATTATGTCACATCATGGTGATGAGCCTCAGAATTCAGTTATTGCCGTATTAGTTCAAGTAGCAGATACTTTATCAGCAGC
>CAYLQC010000076.1:0-3536 GCA_964385785.1 uncultured Muribaculaceae bacterium
TTTAATATTTTTATCGATTTTATAAGTATTAATTCCTTTAATTAAACCAATTGAACCAATACTTACTAAATCTTCAATATCATAACCACTTCCCTCATACTTTTTAGCAAGAAACACGACTAATCTTAAATTATGTTCAATTAAAATATCTCGTGCTTCTAAGTCCCCTTTTTTTAAACGAATGAGTAACTCAAACTCTTCTTCTTTACTAAGCGGTGGTGGTAATTTATCATTACTACCTACAAAAAATACTTTCGAATACAAACTACGAAAATAAGCAATAATTTTTTTAATCATTTAAATCCCTCCAATTATCTTTATGTAATAAACATTCTACACCCATAATATTAAATTTTTTGTCACTTAAACCAACTAAATAATTATTTTTTTTAATACCATCTATTTCAATATATTGTGGTTTTAAACATTTAATAATTCCTTTATTATTTACACTATAATAAGGAACATATAATATTTTTTTATCATTTAAATTAACTAATTTTTTATTAATTATAATTACCCCTTTTTTAGTAACTGGATCATATAACTTGTTGCCGGTATCAATATAACCATTTAAATCTAAAACTTGATCATTAAAAACTATTTTTACTTTATGAATTAAACTTCTAGTATTCTTAAAAAAAATAGTTTGTCTATAATAAATATATAAAATTATAGGAGAAATTATGAGTAAAAAATATGTTTTATTATTAAAACCATTTAATTCAATATTTAAATAATAACAAAAACCCCCTAAAATAATACTAATCATATAAAAATAACTTATATTTTCTAAAGTACTTTTTAAATCTTTATAACCAAATACCACAATATTAATTAATACTGCTATTATAAATTTAATAAAAAAAAGTAAATAATTATTAATATTTATAAATAAAAAAATTAAAGAAAGACTACCTACTAAAGAACCTAATAATATTCTTTTTAACTTAGCATTTTTCTTTAAAGTAATTGATGTTATTATAATTATTAAAAAATCTAAATAAAAATTAATTAGAAATACTAAATCTATATATACTTTCATCATCTTCACCCTAAAAAAGTATATAAAAAAAAGACTTATTAAATTGTCTTTTCTTGTCACTAATTAAAAATCATCACGATTTCTTAAAAAAGAAGGTATATCATATTCACTATCTAAATCTTCTAAAGCTTTACTTCTTCTTTGTGGTTTATTATTATCATTTTGAATATGATTATCTATTTCTTCAGTACTCTTACCATCAAAACCTGTAGCTATTACGGTAACGATTACTTCATCAGTTAAATTAGAATTAGGTATAGCACCAAATATAATATTAATATCACTATTAGCAGCTTCTCTAACGGTTTCTACAGCATCTTCAATTTCAAATAAAGTTAGGGAATCTCCTCCCGTTACATTGATTATTGCATCATGAGCTCCCTCAATTGTTGTTTCAAGTAAAGCACTAGATACGGCTTGTTCGGCAGCATCGATTGCTCTATTTTCACCAACACCCATACCTATACCAATTAAAGCCGTACCAGATTTTTCCATAACGGTTTTAACATCAGCAAAGTCTAAGTTAATAATACCAGTTACGGCGATTAAATCAGAAATTGATTGAACACCACGATGTAAAACGTTATCTACTTCTTTAAAGGCATCTTGGAAACTTGTTGTTTTATCAATAATATCTCTTAAACGATCATTAGGTATAATAATTAAAGAATCGACATATTTTTTTAATTCTTCTAAACCAACTAAAGCATGTTCCATTCTTCTTTTACCCTCAAATCTAAAAGGTTTAGTAACTATTGCTACAGTTAAAGCCCCAAGTTCTTGACTAATCTCCGCAATAACCGGAGCGGCACCAGTACCGGTTCCACCACCTAAACCACAAGCAATAAATACCATATCAGCACCACGAATAGCATTTTCGATTTCTTCTTTAGATTCTAAAGCTGCTTCTCTTCCCACTTCAGGGTTAGATCCAGCTCCTCTTCCACCAGTAATACTTTCCCCAATTTGAATTTTATGTTCGGCTTTGGAAGCATTTAAAGCTTGTAAATCAGTATTAACTACATAAAACTCTACACCTTGTACTCCTTCATCAATCATTCTATTTACGGCGTTTGATCCACCGCCACCACAACCAAATACTTTAATCTTTGCTATCGGGTCTATCTTTAATCCGTCCATAATCCACGCTCCTTATCTCTACTCCTTAATTATCAAAAAAATAACCAAATAATTTACCAAGTACGGTATTATCGGAAATATTTATTCTTTTCGGTCTACCATTTAACTCTTCTTGTTCTTCTAAAGTAAAAATGGAAAATTCCTTATCTCTTAATTTTAACTTATAATCAAAATATTTAATGAGTCCTAAACAAGCACTATATTTATTACTTCTTGCCCCCATTACTTTTGATTCATTAATACTTGCTATATTGCCAAAAACATCTTGGACCGTTAAATCAAAATCAGGTATCTCGCTTAGACCTCCTGTTATTATTATATAATGAATTTCCTTTTTTGTTAAGAGATTAATTTGTTTTTTACTTAAATTTAATATTTCTTCTAATCTACTTTCGATAATTTCTGATAATTCATATTGATTAATAGTAATTTTTTCTCCTAATCTATTGGTAACTGCTAAAGTACTACTAGCCTTAGCCATTCTTTTATTAGCAAGACCTAAAGTTTCTTTTAACATTTTAGCATCTTTACTTGTTACCTTATATATAAATGATATATCATTATCGACATTTTGTCCACCCATTTCTACGACATTAGTATTCATAACTACCCCTTTATTAACTATAGAAACGGTGGTTGTATCACACCCCATATTAATTATTGCTCCCACTAAATTATCCATCCCGGGTTTTTTTAAAACTTGGTAATCAGCACTAGAAGTTAAAGATATATCTAATACTTCTACTCCTATTCTTTTAAAACAATCTAATATCGCCTCAACTGGGGCTTTAGGTACAATACTTACAACAGTTTGAACTTCTAACTTTTTAGCAATTATTCCTAATGGTTGTTTAGTTATTTTCTCATCATCTATCCGAAAGTTAGTAGCGACAATACTAGCAATTTCATAATTTAGAGGAATTTTATTATAAATAGATGCTTGCATAGCTCTAACAATATCAATACCTTTTATTTTTTTATCATCACTTGTAATTGTACTACTACCCTCACTTACTAAAAATTCGGTATTAAAACTAGGTATCGTTATAACTATTTTTTTGATTTTTAAACCTAATATATCTTGAGCTTTATCAATAACTTTTTTTAATATTGGAGTTAAAGTTTCTTTATTAGTTACTAAACCCTTTTTAAGTCCTTTAGCCTCTTCTTCTGCCACTGCTAAAATATATGTCTTATCACCTTTTAATTCAGCAACAATTAACTTAATAGTATCAGTTCCTATATCCATTCCCGCTATTATCTTTCTCATGTACATTCCTCATATCTTACTTTATTTTATCATGGTAAAGATTAGGTTTCAACTATTTTCAAACTAAAAAAATAGTACTTT
>CAYLQC010000077.1:0-3534 GCA_964385785.1 uncultured Muribaculaceae bacterium
TTAGTTTTTAAAAGTGATTTTCCTATATATATAGGAGATGGAAAAGTAAAAGAGGTTATTAAAAACTATCGCCATCACAAAAATTACGAAATGGTAACTTTAGATGGTTATGATAATATTAATGATGTTTTAAAGTATAAAGGCTTAGATGTTTATATAAAAAGAGACAATCTTTGTTTAGAAAAAGATGATTATTTATTAAGTGATTTAGTGGGTTTTTTAATAGTTACAAAAGAAATTATTGGCAAAGTAGTAGAAATTAGATATAATAAAGCAAATATTTTATTAAAGGTTTTAGATAATGATAATAAATTTTTCTATATTCCGATGGTAGATTATTTTATAAAAAAAGTTGATGTTAGTAATAAACAGATATTAGTACAAAATATACAAGGGTTGGTTATATGAAAATAGATATTTTAACACTTTTTCCTAATATGTTTTCTGGGTTTTTAGACGAATCAATTATAAAAAGAGCAATAAGTAAAAAACAAGTTGAAATAAATTTGATTAATTTTCGTGATTTTTCTAAGTTAAATAATAAACAAGTTGATGATACTCCTTATGGGGGAGGAGGAGGAATGATTCTTAGAGCAGATATCTTAGTTGATGCTATCGAATCGGTAAAAAAGGAAAATTCAAAAGTTATTCTTTTATCTCCACAAGGAAAAACTTATAATCAAGAATATGCTAAAAAGTTAGCAAAAGAGAGTCATTTAATTTTAGTTTGTGGTCATTATGAGGGTTTTGATGAGCGAATTAGGAATTTTGTTTCAGATGAGGTATCAATTGGGGATTACGTTCTAACTGGTGGTGAAGTGCCGGCGATGGTCGTAACTGATAGTGTGGTAAGACTAATTGATGGAGTAATAAAGGAAAATTCTTATTTACAAGATTCTTTTCAAAATAATTTATTAGATTATCCTACATATACAAAACCAAGAGTTTTTAGAGGTTTAAGGGTTCCTGATGTTTTATTAAGTGGGGATCACGCAAAAATAGATGAGTGGCGTAAGAGTGAACAAATTAAAAAAACTAAAGAACGACGCAGTGATTTATTAAAGTAGGGGGATATATGGAAAATTATGTTTTAAAGAAAAAAAGTACAAAGAAAAAAGTTGCAAAGGTTAAAATTACCGAAAATAGTTTTGTTTTTAAACCACATATTAGTAGTCCAGATTTAATTAAGATTGAAAAACTTTCTTTATACGATAAAGAAATGACTAGTACTATTTTAAATGATAAGTTAGATAAAGCTTTTCGAAAAATAATGAGTATGTATTTAAAATTTAGAGAAAGTGATGATACTGAGGAAGGTAGTAGAATTGTTTTAGGAGAAATTGCTAAACAAAAAGGTATAATTTTACATAAGTATAAAGATTATTTAAAAAAGGAAGAAAGAGATAAACATTTAAAACGTTTGAAAGTTTTAGAAAATGAAGTTAAACAAAATATACTTATTCATAGTTATGAAGAAGAAAAGAGTCATAGTCGATAGTACTTTACAAAATTAGGTATTTTTTGTTATAATAAGTTTGCTTTTTAAGCATGTAATCCGCTATATTTATTTATGATTACAGAAGATATAATAAGAGAAAGGAGATTCGTAATGACTAATTTAGTTGATAAGATTGATAAAAAGCATATGAGAAGTGATATCCCAGAATTTCGGGTTGGTGATACTGTAAGAGTTGATGTTTGGGTAACTGAAGGTAAAAAGGAACGTATTCAAGCATTTGAGGGTATTGTAATTGCTAAGAAAGGCTCTGGAGTATCTGAAACATTTAGTGTTCGAAAGAAATCAGGTAATGTTGGAGTTACCAGAGTATTTCCAATTAATGCTCCTACTATTGATAAAATTACCGTTGTTAAAAAAGGTATGGTTCGTAGAGCTAAGTTGAATTTCATAAAAGGAATGCGTAAAGAATACAAAGTTAAAGAACGAAATAGTAGTGTTAAAGAGGCAGAATAGGGCTTCTTTTTAGTTTTTAAATAAGAAAGGGTTAATTATGAAAGAAAAGATAATTAAATTTTTAAAAGAATTATTACCTTATATAATAATTTTAGTAGTTGTTTTGTTATTTAGAACTTTTATTGCTACACCAATAAAGGTTAATGGAAATTCCATGTATGATACTTTAAATGGTGAAGAATATATGATTTTAAATAAGTTAGGGACTATTGATAGGTATGATATAGTGGTAGTTAAAACAGATAGTGATGAATTAATTAAAAGAGTATATGGAATGCCGGGAGAAAAAATAGCTATTGAAAATAATAGTATTTATATTAATGATAAAAAAATTGAAGATGTTTATGCTTATGGAGATACTAGTAGTTATGATGCCATTATACTTGGCGATGATGAATATTTCGTTTTAGGTGATAATCGGGTGGTTTCTTTAGATAGTAGAAAGATTGGCCCGGTTAAAAAAAGTCAAATAAAAGGAACTACTAATTTTATAATATATCCATTTAGTAAATTTGGTAAAGTTTCGTAAGTAGTTTAGGGGGAATTTGTAATGAATATATGTAGAGCGCTGAATGAATATGATTTAAAAGCATTTTCAAATAACGAAGATATTTTGTGTTCACTTATTAATGATTGTAAAAATGATTATAGTAATAGTACAAGAAAAGAATATTATGATTTATGTATTAAAGGGCTTAGATGTAACGCTTTAGATACAGTGATTGGCCATATTAGTGGGAAAAGATTAGAAAAGCATTTAAGCCCATGGATTTCAACAACGAGCAATTTTGATTTTGCCGTTAGTGAATTTGCTGTACCGCAGGCTGGAAATTATAATAAATCAAGAATACGTAAGTCAGTATTAGTTATGAATGTAGATAAAGCACATTTTTATTCAGACCCTTTAAGTGTAGAAAAACTAAGAAATACTTATCATGAGGATATTATTTTGGATTTAAGAAATGGTAATTTAGGAAAACTTTATGCTAAAGGCGTTTTTCCGGAGTGTTATAATCCTAATATGCCAGGGTATGGTACTTCTACTAAAACATTAGTAAATAGGGCTATAGGAGAAATTCCAAAATTAACTGGACTTGTTGGTTTTTGCAAAAATTGTGAGGAGGCATTAATTTATAAAATAATTAAACATGATGATAGACAATTGTTATTATCTCCTCTTGAACAAGATATTTTATATGGTTGTGATGCTTATATTAGTTTAAATTTTGATAATTTGAAAAAATTTGTTGAGGTAATTGAGAATTTAAGGGATACTAGTATTCCTATGTTAAATAATTTCAAAACATTTTATCCGAATTTTAATAAAGGAAATAATTTAACAGATATATTAGTGGAATCTTATGCGGATAAATCAGTAAATATATCTTGGGATGATTTATATACAAAATATCAGGAATTAAAATCAATTAAGGAGGATTTACTTAGAAAAATTATTGAAATAATAAAGAGATATTTACCTCAAGATATTAGCTCATTATTAAATTTTAGTAGATTAGTAGATGATAAAATTTTAGTTTATTCAATGGATAATCCTGGAAACT
>CAYLQC010000078.1:0-3283 GCA_964385785.1 uncultured Muribaculaceae bacterium
AATTAATGTAGCTGGTAATTTCGTTATGCAAAACCAATACCAAATTAAAAAGAACTTGACGTCAAATAAACATCTAGAAAAACCTATTAAAATTATTAAATATGTAAATAAATGTAAATGTCTAAAGAGCACCATAAATATGATTAATACAAAAGAAATCCTTATTTTAGGTAGAAATAATCATGATATTTATGATTATATTAATAAAGACCAAATTACTTGGTTAGAAAATGGTTACTTTAAATTAAAAAATAATTCTCATACTTTACGTTACTTAACAGTTCATAAAGCTAAAGGTTTAGAAAGTGATACTGTAATTATTATCAATTTAGAAGATAAAGAACTAGGTTTTCCTTGCAAAAGAAAAAATCCTAAATTAACAAGTATTTTACAAGAAACTGACAAATATCTTTACGAAGAAGAAAGAAGACTTTTTTATGTAGCTTTAACTCGTACTAAAAATGAAGTATTTCTTTTAGTACCATTTAAAAACCCTTCTATTTTTATTAAAGAACTTACTAAAAATTATCACAATTACCTAGAATTTAAAAAGAATTAGCAGGTATTAAAACTTTATTATTTCTTTCGTAATTTATCTCTTCAAGCTGTCTATTATAATACTTCGTTGCCTTACATTCTGGTAAATTTAAAGATAAACTAGTTCTAGTATGATTTTCATTAAAAATGCTATCTGGTACATTAAAATACTCATAACTATCAGTTTGATCATCCCAAGTTAAATCAACATTGTAAAACTCCCCATCTATCATAACGATATTCCAAGCATGACCATCATTTTCTCCATAACCTGAGGCATAATAACAAGGAATACCTAAATTAATCATAATATATTGAAAAGCCCTAGCATACCCTGCACAAACAGTACTATTATTAACTAACGCACTAAAAGCACTCTGGTTATCAGTAGAATCTTCATTAAAAGTAATAAGACTAACTAACTTATCATGAACATACTTTTCTTTTTCATAAGTAGTTTCTAAATTTTTCGCAACACTTATAATTGCATCAGCCTTACTATCAAATATATCTTTATAATTTAAAGTATCATTATATTCTAAATTAATTTGAACACATTCTTTTTTTCTTGTATATTTATAAGTAAATGTTGAATCTAACCAAAAAAACTCGGGATGATCATTATAAACCGCCTCGATAACATCATGAACATCATCAATATTTAAAGTTACATTCGGTTTAAAAGCAGTTACCGAACTATTAATATTAGCATAAAGTTGATTATATAATTTCTTTTCATCACTATTTAACATTGCATAATATGGATAATAAGTACTATCAAAATCTATTTCTTGATAACTAACTCCATAATCTTCTAAAGAAGATACATCATTATCTGATACTAATATCCCATCAATATCGATATCAAAAGAGGTTACAACATCACTAAAAATACTCCCTAAATCAATATCCCCGGAAAATATATTTGAAACATAACTATGTAAATTACTAAAAGTATAACTTATTTTATTCATTAAATCATCTAAAGTTATATTGTAATATATACAATAAGAACCAAAACTAATTAAACCAACTAAAATTAATGTTAAAAATAATTTTTTCATTACTTATACCTCATTTAAAAGCATTATACACTATATTAAAGTAAATTACTATTAATTTATAGCAACTCCATTAACATAAAGTTTATAACCGTTAAAATCAATATTAGAATTAGTCTTATCTGAGTTTTCTAACTCTGTTATATAACTATCACCCATTAATTTAATTTTTGAAGTTTTATCTAAACTTAACTTAATACTTTTAGCACTATTATCGCTATTTATTACACCTTCATAATAAGAATTATCATCCATATACATATCTAGCGTAGATATAGCATCAACTACAATATTACCACTAATACTCTGCTTAGTTAAATTTAAAGTAACATCTCCCCCATTAGATCCAGTATTACCCCAAGAATCTTTTTGAATCCTTAAAAAATTACCTTCACTATCATTATTAATAATTGTATTATTTTCTAAATTAATAATTGAACTAGTATTAGTTACATAAAACGAATCTCCATTATTAGTAGTTATAGTACTATTTTTAGCACTAAATTCACTTACTCCTGTATCAGCATCTCCACTCATAGATTGATAAAGAAAAATATTTTTATAAGTAGTTGACTGTCCATTTAATTTCGTATTACTATCAGTTAAAACCGTATCTTCAATACTTACACTGTTTTTACCCTCAATTACTATTCCCTCACTAGTTTTGGAAGTTAACTCCGCATTTTTAACGACTATATCGGCAGTTGAATAAATACATGGTGAACCAGTCCCAGTTGTTTTATAAGTTCCACCATCTACAGAAATATTTCCGCCACCTCGGTCACTTCTAATTGCTGCACTAGATGTTCCAGAGGTTGTTACAATTAAGTTATTAGCGGCAATTGATCCTCCCCCAGTAACCATTATTCCTCCTGAACTATCTTTAAGAGTCGTTATCGTTGAATTACTAACTAAAATAGTTGTCCCATCACTATTAGTATTATTAGTAGTAGCACTTCCTCCATATGAAAACACCCCATTTGCTCCCACAGCATTAGTAGAAACTGTTATATTATTTAAAGTTAAATACGCTCCATCTTTTGATAAAATCGCCGAATTAGTTCCATAAAATGAAGTATCATCACCAGTATTAGCATCTCCCGTTTTGGAAACACTAATATTTTCTAAAGTAACATCAATATCACCACTTACTAATATGGCATTTTCTAAACTATTACTTGATGTATATTCTCCACTATTAATATTTGTATCTTCCGTAATTTCAAAAGAAGAAGAATAAGTAGCAGTCGAAGTATTATTTATTTCATTATCTACACTATAATCCCGAATATTAAGATTTTCCGTAAGTATTTTTAAACCCAAAGTTAAAGCAGTAGTTAAAATAATAACAGCAAGAATTAGTATTACCACTTTATCACTAGAGTTAAATGTCTCTTTAAAACTTTTTTTATTAAATTTCGATAAAATTAAATACATTACTAATATAGATATAATTAAACTTTCAACTCCAAATAAAACATAATAAACTATACTCAAATTTTGAATAATAACCATATCATTGTTAGGTATACTACCATCTTCACTAGGCATTCCTTGCATTCCACTATTTTCGCCACTTGGTATTTCCGGTGGTTCACTCATACTATTTTCACCATCCGGTATCTCCGGTGCTCCATTTTCTTCCCCATTTGGCATTTCTGGTACTTCCCCATTATTATCACTAG
>CAYLQC010000079.1:0-3259 GCA_964385785.1 uncultured Muribaculaceae bacterium
AATTAATCATAAAATAACTTGTCCTACATATAATTTAGTAGGAGATGCATATGGATAAAGAAATGGATAATATTTTAATAGGTAGTCATGAGTTAAGAATTAATGATAGGAGGGATATATTTTTAACGGGAATTAAAAAGATTACTAGTTTTGATAATGAAGAGTTTTTATTAGAAAGTAATATGGGTATTATTTTAATTAAAGGTATTGGGTTAGAAATAATAAAGTTAGATACTCATGATGGAAATGTAAAGATAAAAGGAAAGATTAATAGTTTTACTTATTTAGATAGTGATAATAAACAAAATAAAGAAAGTTTATTTACTAAGTTATTTAAATGAATTATAAGTTACAAATTATATCTTTAATTTTTTCTTTTATTTTTGGAATATTTTTTTATATAGTTAGTTTATTTCATTATAAAATGATTAGAAATATACCAATAATATTTAAATATTTATTTACTTTTTTATTTATGAGTATTATATCTTTTTTATATGTACTTTTAATGTATAAAGTAAATTATGGAGTAATTCATATATATTTTATGATAGTTTTATTTATTGGTTATTTTAGTAGTTATATTTATGTAAAGAAATTTAGAAAAATGTGTAAAGTGTTGAAAAGAAGATTGAATGTAAAGTAAAATTATGGTATATTTTTTGTTATGAATAGGAAAGTAGGTATGGCTATGAAAAAGATTACGAAAAAAGTACGTCGCCGTTTGACATTTGTAACTGTAGCTATTTTCTTATGTATTGTAACTATTGTTACTACGGTATTTAGTGATTTATGTGAGTATTTAAAAAATAGAAATGAAATTACAATATTAACTGCCGAATATAATAATTTATTAAAGGAAGAAGAATCTTTACAATCAGAGATTACTAAGTTACAAGATAGTGATTATGTAGCACGTTATGCTAGAGAAAAGTTTATGTATTCTTTACCTGATGAAGTAATTATTAAACTACCAGAAGAATAGTTCTTTTTTTTTAATTATTTTTAGTGTATCATATTGATGGTGGTTTTTTTGGAAGTGTTATTAGAAATTAAAAATTTAGAAATAGATAATATTTTAAATAAGATTGATTTAACTTTTTTTAAGGGAGTAAATGTTTTTTTATGTGGAGTTAGTGCTAGTGGGAAAACTACTTTATTAAAAGCGATAAATAAAGAAATAGAATATAAGGGTGATATTAAAAAATATGGTAATATTTTAGTAGTATATGATAATTATTTAAGTTTTAATAAGAGAATAGACGAGGAACTCGATTATAAAAATTTAGAAGAAAGAGAAAAAAAGTTAGTTAGAGATATTTTTGGAAAGAAAGAGTTAAAAAGTAGTGCTAGTAATTTTGATAGAAGAGTTATTTTAGTATTAAAGAGTTTATTTAAAAAGTCTGATTTAATATTTTTTGATAATTTATTTAGTTTTATTAATAAAGATATATTAGATTTAATAATTAGTTATATTAAAGAGAGGGGAATAACTATTGTTGATGTTAGTACTAATATTGAAAATGTTTTAAATTATGATTATATGATTGTGATGGATAAAGGAATGATTGCCATAGAGGGGAAAATGGAACAAGTAATCGAAGAAGAAAAGTTATTAAAAAGATTGGGAATAGGTTTACCTTTTATAGTAGATTTATCTTTACAATTAAAATCATATGGTTTAATTGATAAAATTTATAAAAATAAGGAAGATTTGGTTGGTGCTTTATGGAAGTAGATAATTATATTGAATTACATAAAATAAATGGGTTTTATGGCTTTTTAGAAAGGGACTTTAGAAATTATCCAGTAGTTTTAGTAGATAGTAGTTATGAAGATATAAAAGTAATAGATTATTTTAAAGATTGTAATGATAAAAAAATAAATGATAGTTTAAAAATAGTTAATTTAAGTAATGATATTTTAGATAAAAGAATAAATGATTTAGCAAGTAGTGAAAAGTTAAGAATTAATTTAGCTAGGTTATTAATTAAAAATGAAGAGATAATTGTTTTTAAGGAATTTGATAAGTATTTTATGGAAAAAGATTTATTATATTTTAAGAAGTTATTTAAGAAGTTAGTTAAAAGATATAATAAGACTTTAATATTTATTAATAGTAGGACTACATTTTTATTAGATTTGGCTAATATATTAGTTATTAAGGATAAAAGTGATATTAAAGTATTTAATGATTTAGATTTTTATAAAGAAGATTTAAGTAAGTATATAGAGTTACCAGAGATTGTTTTATTTATTAAGTTAGTTAAGAGTTTAGGTATAGAAATAGAAGAGTATACAGATTTAAAGGAATTAATTAAAGGTATTTATAGGGTGAAGATATGAATTATTATATAAAGATAAGTTATGATGGAAGTAAGTTTTATGGTTTTCAAAGACAGAAAGATAAGAAAACGGTTCAAGAAGAGTTAGAGAAGTCTTTAACTATTATTAATAAGGGTGAGGTTTTAGTAAAAGGGGCAGGAAGAACTGATGCTTTAGTTCATGCTTTAGGACAAGGGGTTAGTTTTAGATTAGATAAAGATATACCAGAGGATAATTTAAAAAAAGCTTTAAATAAGTTAGTAGGCCCTTATATTCAAGTAGAGGAATGTAGGAGGGTTAGTAATAAGTTTCATGCAAGATTTAGTGCAATAAAGAAAAGATATATTTATAAGATTTGGATAGGAGATAGTAGTCCATTTTTAAATGATTATTATTTAGTTTATAGAAATAAATTAGATTTAAGACGTCTGAAGAAGTGTGGGAGAGTGTTTATAGGTAAACATGATTTTCGAAATTTTGTTTCTGGGGATAGAAGTAATTATAATGGAACTATATATAAAGTAAAGTTTAAAAAGTATAAGAATGAAGTAGATATTATATTTGAGGGGAAAAGTTTTTATAGATATATGGTTCGTAATTTAGTAGGGGCAATGCTTAGTTTTAATGAGGGTAAGTGTAGTTTAAGTGATATTAAAGACATGGTAGATAATAAAACAAGCAAAAGACTTCCTACTGCTAAAGCAAGTGGACTTTATTTAGATAAGGTGTATTATAAGTTTTAGATATGAATTTACTTTCTAACTTCAATTTCAACATTTTTGAGTTAAAAAGTAAATTGTTTATTTCGTGAGAAAATAAGTAAAATAAAATTATGATTATTTTTAATTGCTAAACTTTTTTTATTATGTTATGGTAGTAATACTCACTTTTCCTATTAAAGGAGAAACATAATGGAAAAAAAATTAAAAGAATG
>CAYLQC010000080.1:0-3247 GCA_964385785.1 uncultured Muribaculaceae bacterium
TAACTAAAGATTTAAAATTAAATATAACTTATACTCAAAACGATTTAACTATTTATTATGAAGAAGAAAGAAAAGATAATGTTATAACTGGTTATAAAACTGATTTAGATGGTATCAGGAAATATCAAATAATTGATGATACTTATTATGAAGTTTTAATTAATGAATTAGTACCATATCCTGATTTATATTCTAATCCAACTCTTCTTAATTTAACTAATTTAGTTTCTTTATTACTAAATAAAGAAGAAACTGATTTAACTATAACTGATGATTTAACTACGCATGAATATTTATATGAAGATAATAATATATCTTATACTATTTTCGTTTATGAACAAGCCAATAATATAAATGAAATTATGATTACATCTAATATAGATGAATATCATTATACAATTACTTAACCATTATGGAAAAAGTTTAGTTTTTTTGCTATACTATAAATGGTGAAATTATGAATATTTATGGAATTACAAAGAAAGAATTAGAAAACTTTTTTATAAGTATTGGTAAAAAGCCCTATAATGCTACCCAAGTATATGAATGGCTTTATCAAAAAAAAGAAAATAATGTTTTTAACTTTTCTAATTTAAAAATTGAATTAAGAGAGTATTTAAATAATAATTTTTCTTTTAAAATGCCTACTATTATAAAAAAAGAAAGAGATACTCTAACTAGAAAGTTTTTAATTAAATTAACAGACGATAACTTAATAGAAACAGTGGTAATGTATCATGATTATGGCATAAGTATTTGTGTATCTAGTCAAGTTGGTTGTAATATGGGTTGTGCTTTTTGTGCTTCTGGTAAATTAAAAAAGGTCCGTAACCTAGAAACCTACGAAATGGTTAGTCAAATATTACTTGCTGAAGAAGAAATAAAAGAACGTATCTCTTCCGTAGTTATTATGGGTATTGGTGAACCTTTAGATAACTATGATAACGTTATAAATTTTATAAGAATTATTAATGATGCCAAAGGTTTAGCTATCGGTATTAGACATATAACTCTTTCAACATCTGGTTTAATTCCCCAAATTGAAAAACTAATGAATGAAGACTTACCAATTAATCTAGCTATTTCCCTGCACGCTCCTAATGATAATTTACGTAGTAAACTAATGAAAGTCAATAAAGTGTACAATATTAGTCAACTAATTACCACAATTAGAAAATATTTAGAACATACTAATAGACGAGTGACCATAGAATATGTTATGCTAAAAGGGGTAAATGATACTCCGGATGATGCTTTAGAACTAGCTAATCTACTTAAAGGTATGAATATTTATGTTAATTTAATTCCTTATAATGAAACTAATTCTCAAGACTTTAAAAAAAGTGCTGAAAAAACAATTAAAGAATTTTGTAAAATATTAAAAGAAAATAATATAAATGTCACAATTCGTAAAGAATTTGGTAGTAAAATCTCAGCTGCTTGTGGGCAGTTAAGAAGCAAAGAGGTGGAAAAATGAAATCATTTTATTTAACTGATGCTGGTCGAGTTAGAAGTCATAATGAAGATAGTGTTACCATATTAAAAAATGAAAGTGGGGAATACTTACTAATAGTTGCTGATGGCATGGGTGGACACAGAGCTGGTGAGGTTGCCTCAAGTCTTGCTGTTACCCATTTTGGTAAACGTTTTAGTAAAATGTCTTCCGTTGGCTCTAAACTAGACGCCGTAAACTGGCTTAATGATAACACGAATGAAATAAATAATGAAATCATTTCTTATGCTAAAGAAAACCCTAATGCTACTGGTTTAGGTACAACTTTAGTTTTAGCTTTACTTACTAAAGATTATTTAATATTTGGTAATATTGGGGACTCTACCGGTTTTGTTTTAAAAAATGGTCACTTACATCAAGTAACGAAATCACATTCTTTAGTTAATCTTTTAGTAGAAAATGGTCAATTAACGGAAGAAGAGGCCAAGTATCACCCTAAAAAAAATGTTTTAATGCGCGCCCTAGGAGCTACCGATACTGCCGAATTAGATATTTTTGATGTTGATATTACCAGTGATGCTATTTTATTATGTAGTGACGGCTTAACTAATATGCTTACCACTGAACAAATTGAAAAAGTTTTAAATGAAGATTTAAATATTGAAGAAAAAGTTATTAAATTAATTCGAAAATGTAATGCCAGAGGTGGCTTAGATAATATATCCATAGCTTATTTAATAATTAAAGAAAGCGGTGAAGAATAATGTTTACAAAAGGGCAAAAAATTAGTGATCGATACCAAGTTTTAAAACTAATTGGTGAGGGAGGTATGGCTAACGTTTATCTAGCTTATGATACGATTTTAGATCGTAACGTCGCTGTCAAAGTTTTAAGAGGCGACCTAGCAAATGATGAAAAATTTGTAAGACGTTTCCAAAGAGAAGCCTTAGCTGCTAGTAGTCTAAATCACCCTAATATCGTTGAAGTTTATGATGTTGGGGAAGATAAAGGTAACTACTATATAGTTATGGAATATATTGAGGGTAAACACTTAAAAGAATTATTAAAAAAACGGACTAAACTAACTACTAGTGAAGTCGTTGATATTATGTTACAAATTACCGACGGTATGAGTGTTGCCCATGACTCTTATATCATTCATAGAGATATTAAACCCCAAAATATCATGATTTTAGAAAATGGTTTAGTAAAAATCACCGATTTTGGTATATCAATGGCTATGAATGCTACGCAACTTACTCAAACCAATTCCGTCATGGGTAGTGTTCACTATATACCACCTGAACAAGCAAGTGGTAAAGGAAGTAGTTTACAAAGTGATATCTATTCTATGGGTATTGTAATGTATGAACTTTTAACTGGTAAACTTCCCTTTCGAGGAGAAAATGCGGTTGAAATTGCTTTAAAACATTTAAAAGAACCAATGCCTGATATTAGATTAGAACTTCCTAATATTCCTAATTCCATTGTTAATATTATTTTAAAATCAACAGCCAAAAACCCCAAAAACCGTTATGTAGATGCTAGAGAAATGCACGAAGATTTAAAAACTTGCTTAGAAGAAAATCGTCTTAAAGAACCAATTATAACATTCAAATATCCCGAAAATAACTTTGATGATTCCAAAGTATCCAAAATGTTAAAAGAAACTACTAAAGTCCAAACTAAAGAAAAAAAAGATAGTGAGGAGGAGATACCTATCGCCAAGCAAATAACCAAAAATGATTTAAAAAAACAAAACAAAATATTACTGATTTTAGCATCAATTTTCAC
>CAYLQC010000081.1:0-3219 GCA_964385785.1 uncultured Muribaculaceae bacterium
TAGAGGAAAATATTTCTTTTAAAGAATTTAATAATTATCTTAATAATTTAGATATAAAGGAGTAGAATAAATGAAAATAATAGAATATGAAGATAAGTATTTAGAAGATGTAAGAGATTTATTAGTTGAACTAGAAGAATATATTGTATCAATTGATAAAGATAATTTAGATAGGGTACATCCAGAATATCGGGAGAAAATGGCTATTTTAGATTTAAATAATGTAAAAAACAATAATGGTAAATGTTATATAGCAGTTGAAAATGATAAAGCAATTGGTTTAATTATGGGATGTATTTTTCCATATGATGAATATGATTACTTAGATTATAAATGTCCTAATAGAGGAGAAATAACGGAATTAATAGTTTCTAAAAAAGTAAGAAGTAAAGGCATAGGTAATATGCTTATGAAAAAATTAGAAGAATATTTTAAATCAGTAGGCTGTGAATATGTTTTAGTTGATGTGTTTGCTTATAATGAAAATGCTATTAAGTTTTATGATAAGAATGGATATCATCATCGAATGTATACCGATATTAAAAAAATATAAAATTGCGTATTCAAATTTTTTTAAGATTTATTCAATAATTAAATAAAAAAGATGCTAACATATTAGAGTTGCATCTTTTTTTAGGACTATTTTCTGCCAGTTATTCCGTAATATCTTCTTATTAATTTAATACCTTTTTCGGTAGTATTTTCATTGATGTATTTTTCTAGTATTTCTTTTTCTATTGGTTTTATTTCATAGTCTTTAGACGTTCTTTCCGAAAAATCAATTAATATTTGGGTCTTTAAAAGTAGAGCATATAAATCTTCTTTAGTTTTGTAATACTCTATTACATGAATAGGAACTAATTCAACATCTTTAAATCCAGCATTTATTATGGCTTCATAGTCTATTAAACTTATAGGTTTTATATCATGATATGCTTGACCTCTTTTAAACAGCATTTTTAAAGACCAACAATCTAGTTTATCTACGCCTCTTATAATTAGTTTTCCACCTTTTTTTAATGTTTTATATATTTGGGTTGGGTCTATTTTGGTATGGCGGGCGGTGACTAAGTCAAAATAATTGTCTGGAGTATCCATTTTTAAATTATCCATAACTCTAAATGATATATTGCATCTTTTACTTTTTAATAAATTTTGGTTGGCATGTTTAATCATTTCATTAGAGTAGTCTGTACCAATTATTTCAGCACAATCTGGGTAATTTTTAAGAACTTTTTCTCCAGCAGCAGTTCCTAAATCTAAAACTTTTGATTTTTCATTTATACATTTTTTGATTTTTTCTTCATAATTCCAATTTGTAAATACTTCAGTTGTATAATTAATATCTTCAAAGGACCAATTGGCAATTTTACTATAATAGTCATATTCGTTTGTTTTCATTTAATCAACTTCTTTCTTTTAATAATGTTGTGATTGTATATAAAAAACCTCCTTTCATGAATATACAACAAAAAACAATCACAAAATAATGTGTATATTTTTTGTCATTCATGAGGAGGTTCTTAAGGCTCTTCATTATTCCTTTAAACTAAATGTTTATATGGTAATAAAACGCGAATGACGAATTGATTTATTACAGTTAAATTGTAGCATTTTAGCCATAATATGTCAAATTTTGCCCTTTTATGCTAGTAAAATTTAAATTGTTAGATATGATATTTCATAATAATTGTTAATAGTCTTATTTGTTTACATTTTTAATATTTTATTTACATATATTTTACTAGGTGATTTATTTTGAAAAAAATATTATTTACATTTTTTTTACTAACTATATTTATTAGTAAAGTTTGGGCTGAAGATTTAACTCCTAATTCAACTAGTGCAATATTAATTGAGACAACTACGCAAAAAGTGTTATATGAAAAAGATGCCAATAAAAAACTTGCTCCGGCATCAATGACAAAAGTAATGAGTATGCTCCTTATTATGGAGGCGATCGATAATGGTAAATTATCTTTTGATGATGAGGTAATTATTAGTGATAAGGCATCTAGTATGGGAGGTAGTCAAATATTTTTACAAACTGGCGAAAAGTATAAAGTTTCGGAACTTTTAAAAGGAGTAGCTGTTGCATCGGGAAATGATGCAGTGGTTGCTTTAGCTGAGAAAGTAAGTGGCAGTGTAGAAGCGTTTGTTGCATCAATGAATGAAAAAGCTAAGGCTTTAGGACTTACAAATACCCATTTTGCTAATCCTCATGGTTTAACTGCAGAAGAACACTATACAACTGCTAAAGATATGAGTATTATGGCTTTAGAACTTTTAAAACATGAAAAGATTTTAGAATTTACAAGTATTTATGAAGATTATTTACAAAAACCAGATGGAACTAGTATATGGCTTGTTAATACTAATAAGTTGGTTCGGTTTTATGAGGGAGTAGATGGTTTAAAAACGGGTTATACAGAAGAGGCCGGATATTGTATAACAACAACTGCTAAAAGAAATAATTTACGTCTTATATCGGTAGTAATGGATGCCGAAACTAGTGAGTTACGTAATAAAGATACTACTAATTTACTTAATTATGGTTTTAATACTTATAAGTTAAATATGTTATTAACTAAAGATACTCCAATAGATGAGGTAACTATTGAAAAAGGTAATGTTTTAAATACTAATCTTTATTTAGAAAGTGATGCGACTATATTATCGAAAGTTACTGATGAAGAAGAGGAATATGATTATAACTTAGTTGTTAATGATTTAAAAGCTCCTTTAAAAAATGGGGAAAAAGTTGGTTTTTTAGAAATAATAGATGGTGATGGTAATATTATTAAAGAAATTGATGTTATTGTTAAAGAAGATATAACTAAAGCTAGTTTTTTAACTTTATTAAACCGTGTCTTTAAAATTCTAACTGGTGGTTATAATTTTTGATAAAATTTTGGGAAACGTGTAAATATTAACTAATAAAAATTTAGGATTCGTGTAAAAATTATATATTTATATTATTAAATAAGTTTAATAATAAATATATTAATACTTTATTAATTTTACAAAGTTTTTACAAACTAATAAAGGTAAAACTAAAAATAAAATATTTCTATGTTATAATTAATAAAGCGAGGTATTTATGAAAAAAAAGCAGAATAAAAAAACTAAAAAGAAATTTTTTAAAATCTTATGTTTTATTTTAATTATAACTAGTATTTTAACATTATGTGGGATATATATATTAGATATTTTACCTAT
>CAYLQC010000082.1:0-3217 GCA_964385785.1 uncultured Muribaculaceae bacterium
GCAGTACTGCTATTAAAAATCTAGAAAAAGAACTATCTATAGAAGAAATAACTAAAATTCGTTTAGAAGTATCTAATATTCTAGATAACCAAGAAGAGCGAAAAAAATAAATTTATTTTTTCTATTTCGTTTGCTATAATATAAACGGTGGTACTCATGTCTTTAAAAAGAAGTGAATTAAGAGAAAAAAGTATGATTATTTTATATCAATATAGTTTATTATCTAAAAATAATTTAGAAAGTATTGATAATATAATTAAAGATAATTTAGAATTATCTAATGATTATGTTAAAACTTTAGTTCATGGTGTTATTGATAATCAAAAAGAAATAGATAAATATGCTAATAAATATTTAAAAGATTGGACTATCGATCGTCTTGATAAAACGGCTGCTAGTATTCTTCGTATGGCTATATACGAATTACTTTATATGGATACTCCAGATATTGTTGTTATTAATGAAGCTGTAGAACTTGCTAAAAAATACTGTAACGAAAATGTTAAAAATATGATTAATGCTGTTTTAGATAAATTATTACGTAGTTAAGGAAGTGAATTTATGGACAATAATGAAGTATATTTAAAAGTAAGTGACTTAAACGAATATATTAAAGTTATGTTTGATGAAAATGACTTCTTACATAAAATCTATTTAAAAGGGGAAATTTCTAACTTTAAAAACCATACTCGAGGTCACTTATACTTTACTTTAAAAGATGAAACATCTCGTATTAATGCTGTTATGTTTTATAATAAAGCAGTTACCCTAGATTTTACTCCCGAAGATGGTATGAATGTTTTAGTAACTGGTCGTATCTCTTGCTATCCGGCGCAAGGAACTTATCAAATATATGTTGATAAAATGACTAAAGATGGTTTAGGTAATCTTTATATTGAATATGAAAAACTAAAAAAGAAATTAGCAAGTGAAGGCTTGTTTTCAGATAGTCACAAAAAACCTATTCCTAAATATCCTAAAACAATCGGAGTAATTACTGCTCCAACTGGAGCTGCTATTAAAGATATCATAAGTACAATTAAAAGAAGATTTCCTCTATGTGAAGTTATTCTTTTTCCTAGTTTAGTTCAAGGTAAAAACGCTGCCCCAGATATTGCTAAACAAATAAAAGTTGCTAATACTTATCCTTTAGATGTTTTAATAGTTGGAAGAGGTGGCGGATCTATTGAAGACTTGTGGGCGTTTAATGAAGAAATAGTTGCTAGAAGTATCTATGAATCAAAAATTCCCATAATTAGTGCCGTTGGTCATGAAATTGATTTTACTATTGCTGATTATGTTGCGGACTTAAGAGCTCCAACTCCCACCGGTGCCGCGGAAATGGCTGTCCCAACAACTTATGATACTTTAAATCTAATTTATGAAAAACAAAGTAAATTAAATGCATATATAACTAATTTATTAAAACATAAAAAACAAGAACTAGGAAGTTTTCAAAATAACTTTATCTTAAAAAACCCTATGTCTTTATATGAAATAAAAGAACAAAAACTCGATCATTTATTAGAAAATTTACAAAATATCTTTAATAAAAAAATAACTGATACTTTAAATTATTTAGAAAATTGTAAATTGCAATCAACTAATAATATAAAACATTATTTAGAAAAAAAATATCATCAAAAAGAATTATTAATTAATACTTTAAAACTATTAAATCCTTTAAATGTTTTAGATAAAGGTTATAGTTTAGTTACTAAAGATAACGAAATAATTAGTGATTTTAATAAAATAAAAGTAAGTGATGAATTAAAAATAAAATTTAAAACTGGTGAAGTAAAAGCCATAGTAAAGGAGAAATTATGAAAGAATTAAGTTTTGAAGAAGCCATTAAAAATTTAGAAAAAATCATTGCCGAATTAGAAAGTGGTAATACCCCTCTAGATCAAGCTATCGAAAAATACACTGAAGCTATGAAACTTGTTAAAACTTGTAGTGATAAACTAAAAAATGCTACTGACCAAGTTAATAAAATTCTAAATGAAGATGGAACTCTTACTCCATTTGAAATAAATGAAGAAGAAAATTAGGAGCATTTATGAATAGCATAATATGGTTAATCATTATTATCTTTTTAATTATTTTAGAATTAATGACTGTAAATCTCGTCTCCATTTGGTTTATAGCAAGTGGTATAGTATCATTAATAGTATCTTTATTTTTTGATAACTTTTTCCTAGAATTTGCTATCTTTGTTATATTAGGTTTAATACTTTTAATCAAAACCAAAACCATTTTAGAAAAATATCTAAATTCTAAAAAAGAAGCCACTAACTTAGATAGAGTTATTGGTATGAATGCCATTGTTACTAGCGATATTAAAAAAAATAGTGTAGGTGAGGTTAAAGTTGATGGTAAAAAATGGAGTGCTATTTCGAATAATGATTATAAAATAGGGGATGAAGTCGAAGTATTAAAAATTACTGGTGTTAAACTAGTTGTTGGAAAGAAGGAATAAATTTATGGAAATATTAATAATTATTTTAATTTTAGTCGGGATAATCGTTATACCTAATATCAAGGTTGTCCCTCAAGCAAAATCTTATGTTATTGAAAGATTAGGTTCATACTATACTACTTGGAAAAACGGCTTGCACGTTAAAATACCTTTCGTTGATCGGGTAAGTAATGTTGTTACCTTAAAAGAAATCGTTAAAGACTTTGCTCCTCAACCCGTAATTACTAAAGATAATGTTACTATGCAAATTGATACTGTTGTCTATTTTCAAATAACTGATCCTAAACTTTATACATATGGTGTTGAATATCCTATTAATGCTATTGAAAACTTAACAGCCACTACCTTACGTAATATTATTGGGGAATTAGAATTAGATCAAACTTTAACAAGTCGAGATATTATTAATACTAAAATGCGTTCTATTTTAGATGAAGCAACCGACCCTTGGGGCATTAAAGTTAATCGTGTTGAAGTCAAAAATATTCTTCCCCCTAAAGATATTCAAGAAGCTATGGAAAAACAAATGCGAGCTGAAAGAGAAAGAAGAGAAAAAATCTTACAAGCTGAAGGTGAGAAAAAATCAAGTGTTTTAATAGCCGAAGGCGAAAAAGAAAGTGCTATTTTAAGAGCCGAGGCGGATATGGAATCCCAAATAAAAAGAGCCGAAGGCGAAGCCAAAGCCTTACTTAAAATTAAAACCGCCGAAGCTGAAGGTATAAAACTTTTAAAAGATGC
>CAYLQC010000083.1:0-3140 GCA_964385785.1 uncultured Muribaculaceae bacterium
AAATTTAGTTAAAATTACTGCATAACTTATTTAAAATATTTCCATAATAAAAATGGTGGTTCTTATGGATAAAGAAGTTTATAAAAAAATAGTAACTAAATTAACTCCTAAAGAAAATAGAATAAAAAATAGCCTAGTCGCTTTTCTAGTTGGTGGTTTAGTCGGCGTCCTAGCTGAAATTACCACTTTAGTATTTATTCATTGCTTTGGTTGTTCTAGGATAGATGCTAGTAGTTGGACTTGTTTAATAACTATTTTTTTAGCAAGTCTTGCTACATCTCTAGGTTTTTTTGATAACTGGGTTACTAAAGCTAAAGCTGGTTTAATTATACCAACAACTGGTTTTGCTCATTCTGTAACTAGTGCGGCCTTAGATTATAAAAAGGATGGCTTTATCACCGGAATTGGTGCTAATGTCTTTAAACTCGCCGGTAGTGTTATTATTTATGGGATAATATCAGCTTTTTTCTTTGCTATAATTGGGGTGATTATAAATGGCTAGTATAAATTTCAAAAACGTTTACCTAAAAGATACCTATTCCTTAGCAGGTCCTTTAGAAAGTGAAGGCAAAATAAAAAAATATGATGCTACTTTAAAAGACTATTACTATGATGAAAAAACTTTTATTGATGCCGAAGTAAAAATGCAAAAAACCGTTTTAGATAACTTAATATTTAAAAATAACTTACAAAAAAAATTAGATTGTATTATTGGTGGGGACTTATCTAACCAACTTGCTGTTACTAGTCTAAGCATAAAAGACTATGACGCACCTTTTCTAGGTTTATATAGTGCTTGTGCTACCTTTGTTGAAAGTTTAATTATCGGGGCTAGTTATATTGATAGTGGTATATTTCAAAATATTATTGCTATTACAAGTAGTCATAACTTAAATGCCGAAAGACAATTTCGTTTTCCTACCGAATATGGTGCTCCTAAAGCTAAAACCACAACCCTAACTGCTACTGGTTCAGTTGGAGTTATTCTAACTAATGAAAAAACTAAAATAAAAATCGAATCAGCAACTATTGGTAACATCATAGATTATGACCAAAAAGATGCTACTAATATGGGTGCTGTTATGGCGCCCTCCGCTATCCAAGTTTTAATCAAACATTTAGAAGACGCAAAAAAAACCGTTTATGATTATGATGTTATCTTAACTGGTGACTTAGGTAGTGTTGGTAGTGCTATTTTTAAAGAAACTTTAAATATTACGCATGGCATTAAACTTAAAAATCATTTAGATGCTGGTTGTGAAATCTATGTGCCTAGTCAAGATGTTTATTCCGGGGCTAGTGGACCAGTTACTTTACCTTTAGTCTTAGTAAGTAAAATCTTAAAAAGTAATAAATATAAAAAAATATTAGTAATAGCTACTGGGTCCTTACATTCTAAAGATACCGTAAATCAACATAAAACTATTCCTAGTATTGCTCATGCTCTTAGTTTGGAGGTATTATCATGACTCTTATTTGTGCTTTTTTATTTTCTGGTCTTTGTTGTCTTATCGGTGAAATACTTCTTGATTATCTAAAACTTACTCCTGGTCATGTCACTAGTTTATTTACTATTTTAGGGGCTTTATTAGGTTTATTAAATTGGTATCCTAAATTAATTGAAGCCTCTGGTGGTGGGGCAACTATAATTATATCTAACTTTGGTTATTTACTTTATAGTGGTGCCATATTAGGCTATCAAGAAAACGGTATACTAGGTCTTTTTTCAGGTCTTTTAACTAAAACCTCTACTGCTTTAGCAAGTGCGGTAATATTTGCTTTTATCTTTACAATTTTATTTCGTCCTAAAGATTAAAATCATTTACTAATTAGTATTTTAAATGCTATAATTTTTATATGAAAAAAAGACATAAATTAAAAAAAATATTTCGTTTCTTAATATTAATTATTATACTTTTAATAATTTGTTTTTCTTATAAATTAATTTTTAAACATAAAGAAGAAACTCCTAACATAATAAATAATATAGAAGAGGAAAGTATTATGGAAGAAGAAAGTGTTGCAACATATTTAGCTAAAGAAGATTATTATATTGCTGCTAATTTAGATAGATATCTTAGTTATCTTAATTTAAATCCTGATATGGCTTATGATGAAGTAATAAGATGTATCAATGCTAACTTAGATTATGATTTTTATACTAATGTTGTAAGTGCTGATCTTACCAAAGAAACCCTTATTTTAGTTAATAAATATACTAAATTAGAAGCAAACTATGTTCCCGACTTAGTTTCTATGGAAAGTGGTTATACTTCTAAAAACGCTCAAATGAATGAAACCGCTTATATTCATTTTAAAGAAATGGTTGATGCCGCTTTAAGCGATGGTATAACTTTATATAATGTTTCGGCTTATCGTAGTTACAATACCCAAGCCACTTTATATCAAAATTATGTAAATCGTGATGGTACTTTAGCAGCAGATACATATTCCGCAAGACCTGGTTACTCCGAACATCAAACCGGTTTAGCTACCGATATTAACACCGCATCTAGTAGTGATCACTTTGAAAATACTAAAGAATACGCTTGGCTTATAAATAATTCTTATCTTTATGGCTTTATTTTAAGATATCCCGAAGGTAAAGAATACCTAACCGGTTATAAATATGAACCATGGCACTATCGTTATGTAGGTAGTACCGTTGCTAAATATATTCATGATTATGATATAACTTATGAAGAATATTACGCTTATTTTATTGCAAGTAGTTAAAAGACACTAAACTAATAGTGTTTTTTTCTTGCCAAAAAATATATTTTTCACTATAATATGTGGCAGGTGGGGTTTATGGAATTAAATGAGTCACAAATTAGTTTAAAAAATAAATATCAGTTTATGGAATTAACTGATGAAGAATTCTTAATTATTTATAATCGAGCAAAAGAAGAAAAAGATCCAGTTCTAGCTTTTAATATTGCTATGGAAAGTTTTATAAAAAAACATATGAACTTAAATAATATCTTAAATTACTTAAAAATGTTAAATATTTCTCCTAATACTTCTCTTAAAAATACTATAGAATTACTAAAACCTTTATTTAATTTATTAGATAATATTAAATACAATTTTACTTCTGAAGAATTAGATACTTTATTAAAAGAACCAATTATTAACAA
>CAYLQC010000084.1:0-3114 GCA_964385785.1 uncultured Muribaculaceae bacterium
TAAAAGTTCTTTTCTTCATTGTATCCCTCCTTTCTTTCTCAAGATTGGAGGACGATGCCCACTTCAAATGTTCCTATAAAAATTATATAATAATGATTAAATTTAAACAAGCGAACAAATTAAGTTTATATAAAAAAAGATTTAATAATTATTAAATCCATTTGGCTATATAAATATTTTTTAATGTTTCTTCTTCGTAACGATTAAAAATTTGAATAATACTTTCAACGATTGTTTTTAAGACATTACCAGTTTTACTTACCTTTACATGCATTATTTCTTTTTGCATTTTTCTTCTAAATAAGAAGTCATCAATATATTTACCTAGAACATAATCAATTTTTTTAACGGTTTCTAAGTCTTCATTATTACTAATATCTATATTAAATATAAAACTTTCATATATTTTAATTAATTTTTCTGTTATAGCATCCTCTTCAAAGTATTCAAAGTTGACTATACGATAAAAGTTTGGACACTTTTCTAAAATTAGTTTATTTTTATTCAATTCGTAACACATCCTTCTACCTTAAATATATAATACAATAAATTAAGTTTTTTGTAAATACTTTGCTTGTATGATATAATTTAGGAAAATAGGAGGAATTAATTATGAAAAAAAGACTTAGATTAAAGAAGAAAGTTTTATATATTGGGATAGTTAGTATTGTTTTAATTGTTGGTGGTATTATTTTAGGAGTAAAAGTTTATAATGATTATCAATATAAAAAGACTTATGAATATAAGTTAATAAGTCATGGATATGAGTTAGAAGATGCTAAAGAAATTGTTTCATTTTATAATAATTCGCAAGATATAGAACATATTTTAGAAATACCTAAGGATAATATTATTTTAGATTTAATAAAAGAAAAATATTATATAAATAATAATTTAGATAGGTATTTAGCTTATTATAGTGATAATAAAGATACTAGTTTTAGTGATATTGTAGCAATTGTAAATGTTAATAGAGATTATGAAGATTATGAATATGATATTGAATCAGATATTAGTTTAGGTAGTGCTTTAATTGTTAATAAATATTATGTTTTAAATTCTTCTTATGAACCGGATAGTCTTACAAAAATAAGTCTAAGATATTCTTATGATGGTAATTATATTACAGAAGAAGCAAATGATGCCTATGTAGATATGTGGAATGCTGCTAAAAATGATAATCTTACGTTGATTGTTAATTCTAGTTACCGAAGTTATGAATCACAAGAACGGGTTTATAATAATATTAAAAATTCTAGTGGAGCAAAAGAGGCGGATAAGGTAGCAGCAAGACCAGGACATTCAGAACATCAAACAGGTTTAGCTATTGATATATTTGAGTTAAGTAATCAAAGTACCTCAACATTTAAAGATTCTAGTGCATATACTTGGTTATTAGAAAACGCTTATAAATATGGTTTTATTTTAAGGTATCCGGAGGATAAAGAGTATTTAACGGGATATAGTTTTGAGGCATGGCACTGGCGATATGTAGGTGTAGATATAGCAACTATTATGCATGAAGAAGATATTACATTTGATGAGTATTACGCATATTACATAGAGAAATAAAAAAACCCTTTTTAGGGATTTTTATTTTAAATTTTTTAGTAGTTCGTCTTTTTTCATAGTAGAATAACCTTTAATACCTTTTTCTTTAGCAATGGTTTTAAGTTCTGCTAAAGTCATTTTACTATAATCAGTTTTTTCTTCCTTTTTAGTTTCTTCTTTTACTTCTTTTTTTGCTGGTTCTTTAGTTGTTTTTGGTGTTTCTTTTTTAGTCTCTTCTTTAGGAGTTTCTTTTTTACCATTTTTTAAAGCGTCTTTAGCAATATTAACTAAATTAGTAAATTCTTTAGGATCATCAATTGCTAGTTCAGAAAGCATTTTACGATTTATTTCGATACCAGCAATATTAAGACCATTTATGAATTTTGAATAACTTATATCATTAGCTCGACAGCCAGCATTAATTCTGGTAATCCATAACTTTCTAAAGTTTCTTTTATTTTGTTTACGGTCACGATAAGCATAGGCACCACTATGAAATACTTGTTCTTGAGCTGTTTTATAAAGACGATGTTTACTACCAAAATAACCCTTGGCTTCTTTTAAAACTTTTCTTCTTCTAGTTTTAGAAACTGTTCCACCTTTAACTCTTGTCAATTTTAACCCTCCTTACTAGATTACTGACTTAATTCTGTCAGTATCTCCTTTACTTAATGTTCCTTTTGTTCTTCTTTGTCTAACTTGTTTGGCACTATCTTTACTAGTTTTATGGTTAGCTCCAGACTTTTTATAAGATAAAGTACCATTAGCACGTTTTTTAAAAACTTTGCTACTAGCTTTATGTGTTTTTTGTTTTGGTCCTTTTGCCATTTTCTAATCCTTCTTTCTAAACTTATTTTTTAGGTGCTAAAATGATATACATACTTCTACCTTCCATTTTAGGTTCGGTTTCAATAGTAGAATATTCATTTAGACTTTCGGCAAATTTAAGTAAAACATCACGCCCTAGTTCGGTATGAGCAAGTTGTCTTCCTTTAAAACGAATAAGTCCTTTAATTTTATGACCTTTTTCTAAATATTCTTGAGCATTTTTTCTTCTAGTTTCAAAATCATGAATATCAATTGTAACGGATAAACGGTATTCTTTTATTTCTTTATTAGTTTCACGTTGTTTTTTTTGGGCTTCTTTAATTTTCTTTTGTTTTTCATATTTGTACTTGTTATAGTCCATAATTTTAGCAACAGCCGGAGTAATACCCGCGTTCATTAAAACTAAATCAAGTCCAGCATAGTTTGCTAATGTTTTAGCATCCTCTAATTTTTTTAAACCCATTTGTTCACCGTTTGGTCCAATTACCATTAATTCTGGGACTTTAATCTGGTCATTAATTGGTAATTCGTTTTTTTCTTTTGCTATAGAAATGCACCTCCATACATATAAAAAAGTAGATAAATGTATCCACTTTTAAAAGCACTCAAACTCTTTGGCCTTTTACCTACTAACTTAATTAGTCAGGTGGATTGTGGATACAATCGCTTTCCTTTTTTAACAATTAAGATTATATATTAAAATATATACAAAAGTCAAGAAAAAATGCATATTTT
>CAYLQC010000085.1:0-3101 GCA_964385785.1 uncultured Muribaculaceae bacterium
GTTATTTCTTCTATAGATAGTTCTTTTTCTAAATTTTTAATAGCAGTACTGCGATGAATGATATTAGCTTCCGCAATAATTAAAGGAGCAATTTGAATTAGATATTCATTTATAGCAACTAAGCGTTCATTTAAATATTTTTCTTCACTTAAATTTTTCTTATTTATTCTTTTTTGTAAGGAATCTAGTTCAAGACGATAGTAATTATATAGAGTTCTTAAAAAACCTTTTTCTTTTACTTCTTTTTCATCTAATTTTTTATTTTTAAAACGTTCTTTTAGATTAGTTATTAAAACACTTATTGCTTCATCATCTTTACTGGCAAGTAAAAGAGCCTTGTATTTTTCTAAAAAAATATTTTCTTCTTCTTTTTTATTTTTATTAAACATATTAATTTATAACTCTTTTCTATTTTTTATTTTTATTTATTAATTCTTTTAATTCATAAAGGGTATTTATAGCATCTATTGGGGTCATATAAAGTGGGTCAATATTAGCCATAAAGTCTTTTAAAGTATTATCTTCTTCTTTATATTCGTTAAAGTCCATACTAAGTTGAACAGAATTATTTTTAGAATCTGTTTTTTTATTATTTTCGTAAGTTGCCAAAATCTCATTAGCACGATTTATAACCCAATCAGGCATACCAGCTAAGGAAGCAACATGAATACCATAACTTTTAGATATAGAACCGGGTTTTACTTTATGTAAGAAAGTTATTGTTTTATTTTCTTCTAAAGCTGCAACATGAACATTTTTAATATTAGAGTATTCTTTTTCTAAAGAGGTTAGTTCATGATAATGAGTAGAAAACAATGTTTTACATAAAATATTTGTATTTACGTATTCTAAAATAGCATGAGCAAGTGACATACCATCATAAGTAGAGGTACCTCTTCCTAATTCATCAAATAGAATTAAACTATCTTGAGTAGCATTTGTTAAAGCATTTTTGGCTTCTTTCATTTCGACCATAAAAGTTGATTCACCACTTACTAAATCATCACTTGCCCCAATTCTAGTAAATATCTTATCAATAATAGGTAAATCGGCACTTTTAGCAGGAACAAAGGAACCAATCTGCGCCATGATAATGATAATGGCTACCTGACGCATGTAGGTAGATTTACCACCCATATTAGGTCCGGTGATTAAAAGGGTATTGGTATCTTTATCCATCAAGCAATCATTTGCTACATAAGTATTATTACTAACTTTAGCAATAACCGGGTGAAAACCATCTTTAATATTAATTTTATGTTCGGAATTTAGGTTTGGTCTTACTAAATTATAATCACTTGCAACTGTTGCTAGACTACAAATAAAGTCAATTTCACTTAATACTTCGGCGGTATCTTTTAAAGGAATTAGATCAGTTTTAATGGTTTCTTTAATTTCCATAAATAAGTTATATTCTAATTCAATTATTTTTTCTTCCGCATTTAAAATAAGGGCTTCTTTTTCTTTTAATTCGGGAGATATAAAACGTTCACAATTAGTAAGGGTTTGTTTACGTTCCCAGTTTAAATTTTGGGGTATATCTTTTACTTGACCTTTAGATACTTCAATATAATAACCAAATACTTTGTTATAACCAATTTTGACGTTTTTAAGACCACTTTCTTCTTTTATTTTATTTTCAAATTCGGCGATAAAGGTTTTACCACCACTACGAATACTTTTTAATTCATCAAGTTCTTTATTATACCCTTCTTTAATTAAGAAACCTTCTTTTATAGATACAGGTGGTTCTTCATAAATAGATTCTTCTAGTAAATTATAAATATTTTCATGAGTATTTATTTGATAATTAAAGTTTAATTTCGTAATAATTTCTTTAATATTTGGTAAAACTTTTAAACTCGTTTTTAATTGTAGTAAGTCTCTGGCATTTAAAGAACCTGTAGCTAGTTTACCACAAAGACGTTCGATATCATAAACTTTATATAGTTCTTTTTGTAATTCATCTTTTAAAATAAATTCAGTATTTAATGTAGTTATTTTATCATATCTTTCTTCAATTTGTTTTTGATCTTTTAAAGGGTGTAATAAATAGTTTTTTAATTTTCGGCTACCCATACTAGTTTTAGTTTTATCAAGTAACCAAAGTAAAGAATAGGTTCTTTCTTTAAGACGTAAAGTTTCAAATATTTCTAAGTTTCTTATAGTATGAACATCCATTTCTAAATAATCATCTTTATTAATGATTTGAACGTTTTTAATATGAGAGATATCTTTTAATTCTTTAACAACTAAATAATATAATAAGTGTTTTATACCTTCTTTAAAACGGGGGTCTTCTACGGTATCAGCTAGAGGGTGATTATCAAGAGTAGATTCGCAAATGGAAACATCAATATCATAGTTACCTTTTAAAGTACCAATTAATTCTGTATCTAAGTTATCTTTTAAAATAACTTCTCTAATTTTTAAATTAAGAATTTCATTTAGTAACTTTTCTTTATTATGAGGGATTTTAAGCACAAAAAAACTTCCGGTGGAGATATCGGCATAGCTTAAGACGTATATAAAAGAAAAGTCTAAAACACTGGCTATATAATTGTTATCATGTTCATTTAATAGTTCATTATCGACAATAGTTCCTTTACTAATTACTTGAACTACTCCCCTTTTAACCATACCTTTAGCATTTTTAGGGTCTTCTAATTGTTCACATATAGCAACTTTATACCCTTTATTTACTAATTTTTCAATATAAGGTTTGACAGAATGAAAAGGAACACCACACATAGGTACGCGACTTTCTAAACCAGCATTTTTACTAGTTAAAGTAAGTTCTAGTTCTCGAGAAGCAATTATGCCATCTTCAAAAAATAATTCGTAAAAGTCTCCTAAACGAAAAAATAATAGTTCGTTAGGATATTCTTCTTTTATATCATAGTATTGTCTCATTCCGGGACTTAATTTTTCTTTATCTACTTCACTGCGTTTCATTAATTATACCCACCTAAAGAAATTATAACATTATTTTAGGGGAAAAAGAAGTATTAACTTGAAATTGTAATTTTTTTACTTTATTATAATAATAGGTTAGAAAAAATGGAGTGAGTTTAAAAATGGATAAAGAAGATATTAGAAAT
>CAYLQC010000086.1:0-3087 GCA_964385785.1 uncultured Muribaculaceae bacterium
TATTTGTTATTCGATTATATAGTCTTGTTTTCTAAAGATTTTAGTTTTTCTTCTTCTAAACTTAATTTTTCTTTTTCTTCTAAAACTAAATTTTTAGGAGCTTTATTAAGATAATTTTCATTACTTAATAAATTTTTTCTTCTTAAAATACTTTGTTTTAATTTTGCAATTTCTAATTCTTTTTTCTTTATATCTTCTTCAGTAACTTTTTTTTCATAATAAATTATGGCATTATACTCTCCTACTTTAATATTAAAAGCGGAAATGTTTAATTTTTCGGAAGTAATATGATCAGTTAACTTTAACACTTTATTAATTAAAGTAACATCACTACTACCAAGCCATAATAATTTAAAACTATTATCGATATTATTTTCTAACTTAATATTTCGAAAACTTTTAATAAAATCAAATTGTAAATCCATTATACTTTCTTCATTTTTAAAGACATAATTTTTTTCATATATAGGATAATTACTAATCATAATATTTTCTACTTTAATTGGTAATAAATTATATATTTCATCAGTTACATAAGGCATAAAAGGATGTAACATTTTTAAAATACTATCTAATACTTTATATAAAACGCTTTTCGTTGTTAAATTATCAATACTAAATTTTGCAACTTCTATATATTTATCACAAAATACTGACCAAATAAAATCATATAAAATACTTCCGACATTATTAAATTCATATTTTTCCATGTATTTAGTTACTTTTTTAACAGTATTTTCTAACTTAGTAAGTATCCATTTATCTTCTAATTTTAAATCCTTAAAAGTTAAATTATCTTTATTTAAACTTTCTATATTCATTAAAACAAATCTTGAAGCATTCCACAATTTATTAATAAAATTCCAAGTTGATTTAATTTTATCTTCATCAAAACGAATATCCGTACCATTTGCTGCTGTTGTTGTTAAATAAAATCTTAAAGCATCCGCCCCATACTTATCAATCATATCCATAGGGTCTACCCCATTGCCTAAAGACTTAGAAAACTTTCTACCCTCTTTATCTCTAATAAGACCATGAATTAAACATTTTTTAAAAGGCGCTTTACCAATAAATTCTAAACCTTGAAAAGTCATTCTATTAACCCAAAACGGAATTATATCATAACCGGTCACTAAAACATCGTTAGGATAATATCTTTTAAAGTCTTCAGTTTCTTCGGGCCAACCTAAAGTACTAAATGGCCATAAAGCACTACTAAACCAAGTATCTAATACATCTGGATCTTGTACCCAACCTTCCCCTTCTGGTGCCTCCATACCTACATATACTTCTTCACCCTTATACCAAGCCGGAATTTGATGTCCCCACCAAAGTTGTCTTGAAATACACCAATCATAAGTAATTTCCATCCAATGGTTCATTATTTTTTCATAACGAGCCGGGATAAAATTAACTTTCGTATCTTTATTTTTTTGATTTTTTAAAACCGCATCGGCAAGAGGGCGCATTTTAACAAACCATTGCTTTGATAAATAAGGTTCAATAACACTATCAGTTCGTTCTGAATGTCCAACACTATGTACAATTTCTTCTACTTTTATAAGTAAATCTTCTTCTTTTAAATCACTAACTAAAGCCTTGCGACACGCAAAACGATCCATTCCTTGATACTTACCGGCAAACTCATTCATTGTCCCATCCGGATTAATAACTTTAATTCGTTCTAAGTTATGGCGAAGTCCTACTTCATAGTCATTTGCATCATGAGCTGGCGTAATTTTTACAACACCGGTTCCAAATTCTGGATCGGCATGAATATCTCCAACCACCGGAATTAATCTATTAACTATCGGTAAAATAACATTCTTACCAATATACTTTTTATAACGTTCATCACTTGGGTTTACGGCAACAGCTGTATCCCCAAATAAAGTCTCTGGTCTTGTTGTTGCAACTTCCAAGTATTCATCACTATCTTCTAAATAATATTTTAAATGATAAAAAGCTCCTTTATCTTCTTTCATAATAACTTCTTCTTTAGATAAAGCCGTTTTTGCTTCAACATCCCAGTTAATAATTCGTTCCCCACGATATATAAGTCCTTTATTATATAAATCAACAAATACTTTTCGAACAGCTTTAGATAACCCCTCATCTAAAGTAAATCTTTCTTTACGATAATCTAGGGATAAACCTAATTTTGCCCATTGTTTATGAATATTTAAAGCATATTCTTCTTTCCATTCCCAAGCCTTTTTAAGCCACTCATCCCTATCCATACTTCTAGGATCGATTCCCTCTTCTTTTAACTTTTTATCAACTTTAGCTTGTGTTGCAATACCGGCATGATCCATTCCTGGTAACCATAACGCATCATATCCTTGCATTCTTTTATAACGAATAATAATATCTTGTAAAGCCGTATCCCAAGCATGTCCTAAATGAAGTTTTCCCGTAACATTTGGGGGTGGTATCACAATTGTAAAAGGCGTTTTAGAATTATCTCCACTATTAAAATAACCCTTTTCTAACCAATTTTCATACTTACCTTTTTCTACTTCTAAATGATTATATTTCTTATCTAACATTATAATTCCTCCCATCTAAATACTTTCTTAAATCACTTACTATATCATTAAATTCATCTATATTTTCTTTATTTAAATCAATATTACTTAAAAATAATTCTAAATTATCAGTTTGATAAAGTAATTCTATACTTTCTTTAAAATTAATATCAAAAACAAACGCTAACTCTCCTAAAATGCTATCTCCCTTACTTTTAAAATCTTTAATATTAATTAACTTATGTTTATAAAAAGTATCTTTTACCTTTTTAGAAGACCCATCATAAACTAAATCAGTTGCAGCATTGACTCGTAAAATATCTATCTTATCTAAATCTCTAATTAATTTAACAAAGAATAACTCTTCCTTTTTAAGTCCTTTACTAATCTTTAATTTATTATGATTTTCAATTGCATATTTAATTACATCATAATACTTTAAAGGTATTTTAAAATCACTTATATGTCCTTCTTTAAATAAATAATCAACACCTAACTTAGCATGATCCAATTTACTTTTTAAATCATCATAGCACTTAGCCTTTTCATACTGCAT
>CAYLQC010000087.1:0-3041 GCA_964385785.1 uncultured Muribaculaceae bacterium
TGTGGACTAGCATTTAAAGAAAATGAGGCAAAGTCACCTTTTAAATACAAAGGATAAGCTGCTGCTCCAATCATCGCCGCATTATCAGTACAATATTTAATTTCTGGTATACTTAAACGCACATCATATTTTTTAGCTAATATACTCATTTGTTCTCTTAAATAAGTATTAGCACTAACTCCACCTGCTACTACTAACTCTTTAATTCCCGTATTTTTTAAAGCTAATTCTACTTTTCTTATTACTTCATCAACTACTGTTTCTTGAAAACTCCTTGCTAAATCACTTTTTCTTATAACATTGCCTCTTTGTTCTTCATTATGAACTAAATTAATAATATAACTTTTTAAACCACTAAAACTAAAATTATAACTATCATCTTGCATTGGTTTTGGTAAATTATAAGTGTTTTTTCCATCTTTAGCAATTTTATCAATATTAGGTCCTCCTGGATATTTTAAACCTAATATTCTGGCCACTTTATCATATACTTCCCCTATAGCATCATCTAAAGTACTACCTAAAACTTCAAATTTATAATCAGCATCCATTCTAATTAAATCAGTATGTCCACCACTAACTACTAAAGCAAGTAAAGGAAAAACTAAATTATTATCTAAATTATTAGCATAAATATGGCCAATCGTATGATTTACAGCTATTAAAGGTTTATCATAAACTAAAGCTAAAGTTTTAGCAAATTCTACTCCAACTAATAAACTTCCCAATAATCCTGGAGCATAAGTTACTGCTATTGCTGATATATCAGCCATTTTAACTGAACTTTTTTTCATAACCGTATCTAAAATAATGGTAATATTCTCAGCATGCATACGCGAGGCAATCTCCGGAACTACTCCCCCATATAAAGCATGTGTATCCATTTGGGTTAATACTACTAAAGCATCAATTTCATGACCATTTTTAATAATTGCTATACTGGTCTCATCACAAGAGGTTTCAACCGCTAAAATATAGATATCTTTCATTTAAAATCCCTCCCCATTAAATAAGCATCTTCTTCGCCATAATATTTTTTTCTAATACCATTAATCGTAAAACCAAACTTCTTATAAAGACAAATAGCAGCATTATTACTTGCTCTAACTTCTAAAGTTATTAACTTAACTGAATCACTTAAACCACTTATCATATAATCAAGTAAACAACTAGCTATATTTTGTTTACGATACTTTTCTAAAACAACAATATCTAATATATCAACACTAAATTCTAACTCAATATACATTAAAAAACCAATTACTTTTCTACCCTTAACATATACAAGTATTTTAGTATATTTATCTAAATAAATATCTTCTAAATTATTAACTACCGAAAAATTACTACTTACCATATTTCCTAATTTATATACTGCTTTACTATCTTTAGGTAAAAACTCTCTTATCATTTTTGAACCTCAATTTTCTTAACATATAAAGGATTAACAAGATGAGGATTTATATTAGGTAAATACTTAGCATAACTAATTATTCTTTCATAATCTATTCCAATATCTTCAATATCTTTATTACTCTTTTTATAATCTTTATTATGAATATATTGATAATCCTCTATTAAATTATTATCTTTAGTAAAAACTCCTTTAAATACCCCATTTTTTTCTCTTTCAATTATTACTACATCATCATGATCAAAAGAAACAGCTTTAATTAATAAACTAGACATCACTTTAATTGGTATATTTAACGTATAAGCAAGTGTTTTAGCAATAGTAACCCCAATTCTAATACCAGTAAAAGAACCAGGTCCATTAACGACAATAATTTCTTTTATATCTTTAATATTAATATTTTGTTCATCTAATAACTCTTTTAATAACGGTATATCCATTGTACTATAAGATATACTTTCTTTTTTTACTAATACTTTATTATCTAAATATAAAACCATTATATTTTTATCGGCATGAGTATCTATATATAACGTATACATTTTTAAAACTCCTTTCACTAAAAAAACTCGTTTCAACCGAGTTTATTATAACACACTATCGCACAAATCTTCATATTTTTTTCCATGTGGTCTAAAAATTAACAAACGAGTATTTTCATCAATTACTTTAAATTTAATATCTAAACGTTCTTCTGGTAAAGAATCCGTTATTAAATCTGCCCATTCAACAATTGCCACTCCATCTTTTTTAAAATATTCATCAAACCCCACATTATCAACATTATCTTCTAAACGATAAACATCCATATGATATAAAGGCATTTCTCCATCAGTATATTCCTTTACCAAAGTAAAAGTAGGACTTGTAATATTTTCTTCAATTCCTAAAGCATTAGCAAAACCTTTTACAAAAACTGTTTTACCACTACCTAATTCTCCTTCTAAACAAATAACCATATTAGGAAATTTTTCACTTTCTATATTCTCTGCAAGACGTAAAGTATCACTTTCTCCTCTTGAAGTAAACGTATAATCCATAATTAAATAACATTCCTCTCTACATAAAAAAATATTTTCAAATTATTACCAAACCCTTACCTAATATTATTTTACAAAAATTAATTCCTAAGTTCAATCATTATTCACACTTTTTACACTACTTTTATTTTTATTTTTAAAATTAAATATAAATTTTTGTTTACTAAAGTTTTTACTAGCTTCTATACTAAGATTTTTTAATAATAAAATAATCATTGCTTTAGTATCTTTATCTAACTTAATAAAAGTTTTAACTAAACTAGGTATTTGATGAATTTTAATATTAGCTAAATCATTAACAGTTTTTATATTATTATTAATTAATATCGTAAATAAAGTATCAATAAACTTTTTTCTTTCTTCTAAACTAATATTTTTTAACCAATTAGTTAAAGTTAAATTTATTTTGTTACTAATGCCATCTACTTCTTCTATAGTTATAAAATGATTCCCCTCTACTTGCCAAGATAAGGCATCATGTTGCCATAAACCTATTTCATTACTTTTCACTACTTTATAACTACTCTTTTGATTTAAAAGCATTCCAACAATTGAAGATTCTGGTAAAATTGTAATTATTTTATTAG
>CAYLQC010000088.1:0-2912 GCA_964385785.1 uncultured Muribaculaceae bacterium
AGCAGGAATTGATAAAAAATATATTATCGGAACTATTTTACTAATTATTATATCTTGTTTGACAGGCCATGTGTTAACTAGTCCTTTTGTTGCTTCTTGGTTAGCCATCTTATTTTTAGTAAGTAAGAATGATTCAGGGAAAATAGAGGAGGATATTTTATTAGTTACTAACATGTATCCAAGTAAAGAAACCTCTCACTACGGTATATTTGTTAAAAATACGTATGATTTACTAATAGAAAATGGTTTAAGGGTTGATTTAGTAAAAATGTCTAAAAAAGATAATAAGTTTATTAAGTTAGTTAGTTATATAAAATTTTATATTATAAGTTTTTTTAAGAGTTTATTTAATAATTATAAATATATTTATGTTCATTTTATATCACATGGAACAATAGGAGTATTTATTCCTTATTTAATGAGTAAAGATACTAAGTTAGTTTTAAATGCTCATGGTAATGATGTAGTAGCAGATACAAAAAAAGATAATAAAAATATTAAATTAAGTAAAATATTTTTAAAAAGATGTGATAAAGTTATAGTTCCTTCTAATTATTTTAAGAATATTATAATAAATGATTATAAAGTAAATAAAGAGAATGTAGTTATTTATTCTTCGGGAGGAGTTAATTTAGATATTTTTAAAAAGTTAAAAAGAAGTGATTGTTTAGAAAAGTTAGGGTTAGATAAGAATACTAAATATTTTGGTTATGTTTCACGATTAGAAAGTGATAAAGGATATGATATATATTTAAAAGCAATAGATAGTTTTAAGAAGAAAAAGATTAAAAATGTGAAGTTTTTATTAGTTGGTAGTGGTAGTAAAGAAAAAGAAGTGGAAACTCTAATAAAAGAATATAAGTTAGATAATGATGTTATAAGAATGCCTCTACTATCTCAAGAAGAGTTAGTATTAGTATATAACGTAATTGAAGCGTTAATTTATCCAACAAGAAGAAAGAGTGAATCTTTAGGTTTAATTGGCTTAGAGGCGATGGCAAGTGGGACAATTGTAATTGGGAGTAATAAGTATGGACCTAGTAGTTATATAGATAAAGAGTTTATGGTTTCCCCAGAAGATTATGAGAGTATTGTTAAATTGATGGATAAAGTTTTAAAATTAAAAACAAAAGATAGAGAAAAAATAAGTAAAGAAATGATTAAAAAAGCAAGTATGTATGATGTTAATAAGAATAAAGATATTATTTTAGGGGTATTTAAGAAGTAATTTGGGCTAGACTTTAGCTTAGAAAGTTGATACAATACTTAAAAGCGTTGATAAAAGAGTAGTAATAAATGTTTTATTTTAAAGAGAGTACATGATTGCTGAAAATGTATAAATAAACTTTATGAACTTGCTTTTGGAGTTTAGATAGGGTAATTTCTTTATAAATTATTAAGCTAGTTTTTACTAGGAAAAAAGGTGGTACCACGGCATTTTCGTCCTTTAGAGTGGTATCTTTTTATTTTTTAGGAGGAGTTATGGATAATTTTACATTTATGATTTATTTCTTTTTAGTTTTATTTATTATATTATTTATAGTGTTTTATGTTTTAAATTTAATAAAAGTAAAGAGAAAAAAGTATGATAGTTTAAAAGAGATAAATGATGTTATAAAAAGATTTAAAATAGATAAGTCTAAAGTAAATTATAGACAAGAAATAAAGTATGTTGCTTTAATTAATAGTTTTATTATTGCTAGTGTGGGGACATTTATTACTTATTTAGATATCGGAATAGTTTTTCAATTAGGAATAGGTTTTATATTATTGCTGGCCCTCATATATGCTTTATATGAAATTTATGGAAGATTTTTAAAAAAGAAAGTAGGTAGATAATTATGGATTATAAAAAAATTGAAGAAAAATGGCAAAAATATTGGGAAGATAATAAGGTATTTGAAGCAAAGAGTGAGGGAGATCCTTATTATATATTAGTAGAGTTTCCATATCCAAGTGGGGCTGGTTTACATGTTGGTCATGTTAGGAGTTATACGGCGCAGGATGCCCTTGCTAGAATGAAGAGAATGCAAGGGAAAAATGTCTTATATCCAATGGGTTGGGATGCTTTTGGAGCACCAGCTGAGGAATATGCTATTAAAAACCATATTCATCCTAAAGTAGCAGTTAAAGAAAATATTAAAACATTTAAAGGACAAATGAAGAAGTTAGGTTTTTCTTTTGATTGGTCAAGAGAGTTTTCAACAACGGATCCAGAGTATTATAAATGGACACAGTGGCAATTTTTACAATTTTATAAACATGGAATGGCTTATAAAGATAAAATACCAGTTAATTGGTGTCCAAATTGTAAAACCGTTTTGTCAAATGAAGATGCAGCTGGTGGAGTATGTGAGAGATGTGGTACTAGTGTTGTTCAAAAAGAAAAATCACAATGGATGTTAAGAATGAGTGACTATGCCGAAGATTTACTTAAAGGTTTAGATGATACTAATTTTGCTACGAAAGTTAAGTTAGGACAGATTAATTGGATAGGAAAATCGGTAGGAGCAGAGGTTAAGTTTAAAATTGCTGGTCATGATAAAGAGTTTGTAGTTTTTACGACGAGATGTGATACTTTATTTGGAGCGACTTATTGTGTCTTGGCGCCTGAACATGAATATGTAAAAGAGATTACAACTAAAGAACATATGGAAGATGTTTTAGAATATATTAAGAGTTGTTCTTTAAAAAATGAAATGGAAAGAGTCGAATTAAATAAGGAAAAGACCGGAGTATTTACGGGTGCTTATGCAATTAATCCGGTAAATGGGGAAAAAATTCCAATTTATATAAGTGATTATGTTTTAGCAACTTATGGAACGGGAGCTATTATGGCAGTACCGGCGCATGATTCGCGTGATTATGAATTTGCTAAGAAATTTAATATACCAATTATTCAAGTTTTAGAA
>CAYLQC010000089.1:0-2894 GCA_964385785.1 uncultured Muribaculaceae bacterium
TATAGATAATATAGAAGATTATAATAATTGTTTAAATGATTTAAAAGGTTTATTTTCTGAAAGTACAAAATCTATGATTTTATTAGATACTTCTTTAATGGAACTTAATGATGTTTCAATAGAAGTAGCAAATAGTATTTTACCTGTTATGCGTAAAAGATATATAAAAGCCTTCGAAGATAAATATAATTTGGTTAAATAATTTAAGAGTTTAATATCCAATCAATTATAGATTCTTTAATTTGATAATATTCATCTTCGGTAAATTGCATATTGGCTATACAGAATTTTTTAGATGTTATATGAGCACAAAACATGCATTCATATAAATCAGAACAGTCTTGAATAAAGAGGCTGTTATTTATTTTACTAGAACATATAACGTTATAAGAATTATTACAATTTCCGGAATCATCGGTTCTTATACAATATTGACATAAAGCCGATCTTTGAGAAGCAAGCACATAATCACAATTACCACAACCATCACAAAAGATAATGTTTTTTCCCTCTCTTATATCATTTGAGGCATAAACGTTTTCGGAACTATAGATAGTATCACTTTTGGAAACGTTAATTGAATCATAAACTCTTTCAGTTGTTGTTAAATTAATAGTATTCCAAATATTAATTAGTTCTTCTAAGTTAGTTATGTTTTGTTTTTCTAACATCCAATTTTCTTTCTTTTCCATATTATTATTAGTTATAAATTTACCGCTATGAATAGATGTTGCCCATGTTTCTTCATTAGTTGTGGAGTCATAAACCATTTTGGGTATTTTAACATCAAAAGCAAATTTTTCTTTTATTTGTTCAATGTTAAATTTACTTTCCTTACCAAAGATATTTTTAAATATCTTGTTAATAACATCTAATACTTCAATTTCATTCATTAAAATCATCCTTTCTACTTGAAGACGAAGCCTCTAAAATGTTATGCATATTAACATTACCAATATTAAATTTAATTTTTTGTAGTTTTTGCGAGTCGGATATTTGTTCTTCACATTTTTCTATTTCTTTTATACGAGGGATACTTACAAAATCAGTAGTTTTACCTTTAAAAGCCGGAAGTAAAGTACCATTTTGATTAATTCTTAATATACATTCCCGATTTTTTAAGTCGGATAATATTCTTATTTTGGTTTCTTCATTATCACTTAAAGGAACTTTCATATTTATTTGTTTAACTAAAGTATTGGCATCATTTTGACTAAGTCTAAATAAATAATAATTTAAAACATTAGCAAATATTGATTCTTTTAAGTCTTTACTTATTTGATTAAAGTATTGGCCAACTAAGAAAACGGAACAGTTATATTTACGAGATTCAGATAAAAATTTTATTAATATAGGGTTTTCAACTAAGGCAACTTCATCAATTATAAAGATAATGTGTTTATCAAATCTAAAACATTGTAGTTTAGTAAATAATTGTTGCATAGTAAGGCCAGCAATAGTTTTAGTTACATTATCACCTAATTTAGTTCGATCAAGGGATATTATATTTAAAAAGTTATCATTAATTATACTTTCTAAAGTAGCATTTATATTGTCATTATTAAATACGGGGATTAGTTCCATTTCATCAATAAAAGCAATAATAGGAGAAATGGCTTCACTATAAGATTTAGTTTTTAATTCGTTAAATTCATTACCAAAAAATTCAATAATACTAAAAGGTAATTGTGATTTATTAATATTAATGAGGTTACTGCGATATTCTAAATCAAGTAGTACTTTACGAAGATTAGTAAAATTAAAGTTATTACTTGCTAATAATAAATAGATACTATGTCTTAATACTCTTTCTAATTTAGAGTTATAATTGTTAGTAATTAAACCTTTAAATAAATCGATGAGTAATTCAACAGAAACAATAATATCTTCACTATTATTTTGAAATAAATTAATTGAGTTTTCTTTATTTTTAAAATCTATTACACGACCAATACCACCAATTTCATTTTCTAAAGCAGCGTGTGGGTCAATTAATAAAATACGATAGTTATTAATATTATTAGGTATTTTATATAAGTTATTAATAAAGTTACTAATAAATTTTGATTTGCCACAACCAGAAGAACCAAATATTACTGAATGAACAGCAAAGTTATAGTTATTTAAATCTAAGTAGTATGGACCTTGTAAATAGGGAAATGTTTCTATTTTAAATAGAGATGTATTTGTATTATTATTAAATAAGTTAATGGTTTTACTTATGTCTAAATATTTAGGAGCACTTTTATATAAAATATTATAGTTTTTTATAAAATCAATAGAAAGTAAATTACTAGGTAAACTAAAGTATATTTTGTAGGCGTTTATATAATTATTTTTAGTTAAGATTATTTTGGTTTTATGTTTTAATTTATTTATACCTTTTTTAATAGTTATAATAACATATTTTAAAGTACCTTTATTTTTAATTTCTAGTTTATTTTTAATATCAATAATATTATTATTAAAACTTGCAAAGTAAATAAAATTATTATTAACATTATCAATATTTAAGTCATCTTCATGTAATAAAAAGGAATCTAAACCGTTTATTACTGGAGGTAGGGAACATTTAGTTTTTAAATAATAGTGAATAATATTGTTATTAATATAAAGAATTATTTGGAATTTATTAAATAAGCCATTATATTTAGCAATTATTTCAAAAAGTTCATTCCATTTAGTTGATTCAACATATTTTTTAGTTAAAAATAACTCATACACTTTTTCTTTCATTGTTATCACTAATAATAGTATAACAAAAATAATAAGCTTTTTAAACCCTATTTTAAGCCAATTCTCGACTTTTGTTATTCTTGACAAAAAGCCTTAGATAAGGTAGAATGTGTACTGTGATGGACGTATAGCCAAGTGGTAAGGCGTGGGACTGCAAC
>CAYLQC010000090.1:0-2887 GCA_964385785.1 uncultured Muribaculaceae bacterium
GAGGTAATAAAAATAGTTATTTTGAAGAGTTATATCAAAGTTTTCCACTAGAAATGAATGTTGGTTGGACAGATATGGTTATAATTAATGATAATAAGTTAATTATGATGGTAAGAGATAGAGGGCATGCTTTAACTATTGAAATAACTTTAAATAATGATATAGCTAGAGTAGAGTATTTTATTCCAAAATTATGTAATGTTGAAATGATTAATAATTTGCCAGGAGTTAATCCGGTTAAACAAGATAGTGTTGGAGCAACTGGTGTTATGGAAGTTAAGAGTGATGAACTTGCTAGTACTTTATATGATTTTATTTCGAAAGTTCCAACTGATAGTGATATGGTTTTAGAATCTTTAAATAGATAAAAGTTTTGTCTAGTTTTGTCGAAAGTGTTGAAATGTTAAAAATATAATATATAATATCTTCCTGTTATTGGGGAGATTTTTGCCTAATTAAACTAGAAAGAGTGATATTATGTTAGAATTAAAAAAAATAAGTAAGAGTTATGTTACGGGTTCTTTTAAGCAAGTTGCTTTAAATGATATTGATTTAAAATTTAGAGAAAGTGAGTTTGTGGCTATTTTAGGGCCTAGTGGAAGTGGTAAAACAACGTTATTAAATATTATTGGTGGTTTAGATAGATATGACATTGGGGACTTAATAATTAATGGACGTTCTACGAAAGTTTTTAAAGATAGAGATTGGGATAGTTATCGAAATAGTTCTATTGGTTTTATTTTTCAAAATTATAATTTAATACCCCATATTTCTATTTTAGCTAATGTTGAAATGGGTATGGCTTTATCAGGAGTTAATTTTAAAAAAAGACATAAAAAAGCTTTAGAAGTTTTAGAAAAAGTTGGTTTAAGAGAACATGTCCATAAAAAACCAAGTGAGTTATCAGGAGGACAGATGCAAAGAGTAGCAATTGCGAGGGCTTTAGCAAATGATCCAAGTATTATCTTAGCAGATGAACCAACGGGAGCATTGGATTCGAAAACTAGTATACAAATTATGGATTTAATTAGAGAAATTGCTAAAGATAAATTAGTTATTATGGTAACCCATAATGAATCTTTAGCAAATAATTATGCTAGCCGGATAATAAAGATGCAGGATGGAAAAATTATTAGTGATAGTAAGATAGTAAGGGAAGAAAATAAAGAAGATAATAGTTATAAAATTAAGAAAACAAGAATGAATTTTTATGAGGCTTTAAAACTTAGTTTAAATAATATTAAAACGAAAAAGGGTAGAAGTTTTTTAACGGCTTTTGCATCAAGTATTGGAATTATTGGTATTGCTTTAATATTAAGTCTTTCTAATGGTTTTAATAAACAAATTGCTATTTTTGAAAGAAATACTTTATCTAATTTACCAATTGTGATAAGTGAAGATGCAACTTCTTTAGAAAGTGAAGATACAGATATTTTAAGTAGTGAAGATGATTATCCTGATTATCAATATATAACACCACTTAAAACAAATGATACAACAACTCATAAAAACACTATAAGTCAAGATTATATTGATTATATAAATAAAGCAAGTAGTGATTATGTAAGTGGTATATCAATGTATTATTATACTAATCTTAATTTATTAACTAAAAACTCTGATAGTGTTAAAATTGCTTCAACTTATAATTTTGGTAGTATTCCTAAAAAATTAGATGAGGATAAGAGTAGTGTAATAAATGATTTATATGATGTTTTAGCAGGAAAAGAGGCAACTGGTGTTAATGAAATGGTTTTAGTTGTGGATAGTAAAAATCAAGTATCTGAAGATATTTTAGATACTTTAGGTTTAGATAAGAATCAAGATAAAATTACGTTTGAGGAGTTATTAAATACCGAAGTTAAATTAATTTTAAATGATGATTTTTATACAAATGTAGGTAATTACTATGTTATTAATTCGGATTTAGATAAACTTTATGATAGTGATAAGGCATTAACTTTAAAGTTAGTAGGAATAGTACGTTTAAAAGAAGATTATCCGGGTTTTATTCAAGATTCAGTTTTACTTTATACTGAAGATTTAATTAATTATGTTATTTCTCTTAATAAAGATTCAAAAATTGTAAATAGTCAAAAAGAGGCAGATTATAATTTATTAACTGGAGAGGCATTTGATTTAAATACCGTAGAAGGAAGAGAATTTAAAGATTTAACTTTGGCTTATTTAGGAAGTGAGTCCTTACCTTATACGATTGGTATATATCCTACTGATTTCGAGGCCAAAGATGCTTTAATTGCATATTTAGACCAATATAATGAAAATAAAGAAGAAAATGAGCAAATTACTTATACTGATCAAGCTGAGTTAATTGCTAGTTTATCAAGTGGGATAATGGATGCTATAACGGTTGTACTAGTAGCATTTAGCAGTATTAGTTTAATTGTATCTTCGATTATGATTGGAATTATTATGTATATTTCGGTATTAGAGCGAACGAAAGAAATTGGCATATTAAGAAGTTTAGGAGCTAGGAAAAAAGATATTTCCAGGATTTTTAAAGCAGAGACTTTTATAATTGGTTTTACTTCGGGTTTAATTGGTATTTTAATAACTTGGGTTTTATTAATTCCGATAAATAAGTTACTTTATGATTTAACTAATTTAAAAAGGGTGGCAGTATTAAATCCTATTCATGCAATTATTTTAATAATTATAAGTCTTATTTTAACTTTAATTGGGGGAATGATACCAGCAAGAATTGCAAGTAAAAAAGATCCAGTTATCGCTCTTAGAACCGAATAAAAAAACTAAAAAAATATTTTAGTTTTAACGACTTATGTTTTCTTCATTTAATTGTTCTTTAAATTCTTCGGCGGTACTTATAAAATAATTATGATATCTTTGATATTCTTTCATGGCTTTT
>CAYLQC010000091.1:0-2873 GCA_964385785.1 uncultured Muribaculaceae bacterium
CACTTAGTCAAATTATTGATTTTGTATATAAGAAAAAAATTAGAGAAAATATTGTGGAACCAACAATTATTTATAATTATCCTGCCGTATTAATTCCTTTAGCTAGAAGAAATGATAGTGATGAAAAACGAATTGATGTTTTTCAAGTTGTAGCAGCTGGAGCAGAGTTATGTAAAGCTTATTCAGAACTTGTAAATCCTATGGAACAAAGAAAAGCATTTGAAGGGCAATTAAAAGCTAAAGAACAAGGTGATGAAGAGACCATGGATTTAGATGAGAATTTCTTAATGGCAATGGAACAAGGAATGCCACCAATTTCCGGGTTAGGTTTTGGAATTGATAGATTGATAATGCTAATTTATGATGTACCGTCTGTTCGGGATGTTGTTTTGTTTCCACTTATGAAGCCAGAAGACTAAAAAATATGCGATTTTGGCAAAAAAAGATAGAATTATCTTTTTTTTTATTTAATTTTGTTCTATAATCTTTTTAAGGAGGAGAAAAGATGAAAAAAGAAAATAAGAAGAATGATTTGTTTAAAATAATACTTGTAGCAATTTTGGTTACTTTTGTACTTACTTGGCTTATTCCTTATGGATATTATTCAGCAGGGGAACTTACAAGTAGTGGTTTAGGTAGATTAGGTTTAAGTGATTTACTTGCCTCTTCAGTATACAGTGTTAGTTTCTTTTTACAACAAATTATATTTGTAGCAGTTGTAGGAATATTCTATGGAATATTAAGTAAAACTAATGGTTATTCTGAGTTAGTTAAAAAAGTAGCTAAATTGTTTAAGAAGAAAGAATATGTTTTTGTTATTGTATCAACATTATTTATAACTTTAATTACAAGTTTCTTTACGCAAACATTTATTGTTTTATTATTTGTACCTTTTATAATTAGTATTGCTAAAGAACTACATTTAGATAAAATAACTAGTTTCATGTGTACTTTTGGTGCGATGTTTATAGGTATACTTGGTGCTTTATTTGGAACTGAAGGTTTAGTATATTTTGTTAGTTATTTAAATTACTATGCTGATGCTAGTGTTAAAACAGCCATAATTGGTAGAGTTATAGCTTTAGTAGTAATTTATTTAGTTTATGTAGTATTTACTTTATTACATGTTAAAAAGGTATTAAATAGTAAAAAGAGTGAAGAGGATATGGTAGAAGATTTATTTATCGAAAGTGATACTCAAGATAAAAAGAAATCTCATGTTTGGCCAATGGCTTTAATATTTGGAGTACTTTTAGTTATTTCAATATTAGGTTATGTTGATTGGGAAACTAATTTTAATATTAGTGTATTTGAAACTTTCCATACATGGCTTACTGAACTTGCAATTGGTGATTATACAGTAATTGGTTATATTCTTGGTAATAATGCAACGAGTTTTGGAACATGGCAAATATATTCTATTTTACCTATTTTAGCAATTGTTTTAGTTATAGCAATCTTAATGTATCGTGTTAAGTTAGATGATGTTATTGATGGTGCTATAAAAGGTGCTGAAAAAATGATTAAACCAATTTTATTAATGATTGGTGCTTATATGATTTTTGTCTTCATTTATTGGTGTCCATTTACAGCAACAGTAACCGATTGGATAGTAAAACTTGCTAGTGGATTTAATCCTTTCTTAACAACTATTAGTGCAGCTATTGCTAGTTTATTCCATGCTGATTTTGGTTATACAGGATATGTTGTTGGAGATTTAATGGCAAACTTCTTTGGTGATAACTTTAGTGCTGGTTTCTTAGTATATACAACAATTAATGGTTTAGTACAACTTGTTGCTCCAACTAGTGTTTTATTACTAATTGGTTTATCTACTTTAGATATAACTTATAAAAATTGGATTAAAAACATTTGGAAATTTGCTGTTATTGCTTTACTAATATTATTAATTATCTTTGTCTTTGCAGCTTATGTATTTTAGCTATTCGTTTTGAATAGCTTTTTTTGTGGTTAAAAATCTTGTATAATTAAGTGGGCAGGTGGTATTTATGTATGGTGCTATTATTGGTGATCTAGCAGGGAGTATTTATGAATACAAACAATTAAAAGAAGTTAAATCTATTTATATGGATAAAGTAATTCCTAGTAATGCTTTTTATAGTGATGATACAATACTTACTATAGCGATATTAGATGCCATAAAAAATAATCTTGATTATGGAAAATGTCTAAAAAAATATATTAATGATTATAGAGATTATAAACCTGATTTTGAGCCTTATTTTAAAACCCCATTTTCGCCGCAGTTAATTAAATGGGCAGAGGGTAGTAGTCAAGGGGTAAGTAGAGGCAATGGAGCGATGATGCGTATAAGTCCCGTGGGTTTTATGTTTAATTTAGAAAGTGATGTTATAAAACATGCTAGACTTGCTACTATTCCTTCGCATAATTCAAGTGAAGCCATAGAATGTGCAACGATTATTGCTTTATTAATATATTATTTACGAATGGGAAAAAGTATTGAATGGGCATTTAAAAAATTAAATTTAGTTCCTAGTTATAAACCATTTACTAAATTTAATACAACTTGTTATGAAACTTTAAATAATTGTTTATATGTAATATATAATTCTGATAGTTTTCTTGATGCTATTAAAAAAACTTTGGATATGGGTGGAGATACAGATACTAATTGTGCAATTGTGGGAAGTGTTGCTGAGGCTTTATACGGAATTAGTGATACTTTAAAAGAGGAAGTTTTAGAAAGAATACCAGATAGTTTTGTTAGAGTGTTAAAGAAGTAAATTAAGGGAAATTGTTAAAATAAAAGAGAGTTTATTATAAAATACAAGATACTACTAATTAAAGCATTTATTAGTATTATTAAGAATATTTTAAAAGTTGTTAAAATA
>CAYLQC010000092.1:0-2871 GCA_964385785.1 uncultured Muribaculaceae bacterium
TGATTTAGTAAAAACTTTAAATAATTATCCCATTAAATTAAAATGTATCCTCATAGATTACCAAAATACCGATATTAAAAGAGTGGGGGAGGAATTAATAAGTTGCGATGGTATTATTTTACCAGGTGGTGATAAAATCCATGATTTAGACTTAGAAATAGTTAAATTCTTATATGATAAAAATATTCCAACTCTTGGTATATGTCTTGGTATGCAACAAATGGCCATCGCTTTTAGTGGAACTATTAAAAAGTTACCTAATAATAACCATCAAAAAAAAGATTACTATGTCCATAAGATAAATATTGATAGCAATTCGGTTTTAGCTAAAATTTTAAAAGATACAACTATCCCAGTTAATAGTCGGCATAATGAATACATAACAAATACCAATTTAAAAATAACCGCGAAATCTCCAGATTTAATAATTGAAGCTATTGAAGATCCAAATAAAAAGTTTTTTATTGGAGTCGAGTGGCACCCGGAAAGTATTACAGATAAATACTCTAAAAGATTATTTGATGCCTTTATTAATAGTTTATAACCTTTTCTTTTCTATTCAAGTTAACATAATATATATTATCGGAAACTATTATTTTCTTTATAAATAACCTAAAATTAACTATTTATTTAATATATATTATTACATATATATTCTAAGATTTAATACTATCTAATTATTAAAATTATATAAAATTTATATCTAATTATTTCTATCTTTATTTATCAAAAATATCTTAATTTAAATCATTTTAAATGGATAATTGTTAATCTAAAATTTTTTAAATTAAAATTAGAAGCAATTTTTTTATAACTTAACCCCACTACTCTTTCTTAATAAAAAAATAGGGGAGTTTAACTTAAAAAAAGGTAATTTATACCTTTCTTGATTCAATTTCGGCTATTTTTTCAATAACTTCTTGAGCATTATTTTGATTAATTTCTGTATAACCAAGTTCTTTTAAAGCTTGAATTTTAATCGTATTTAATTGTTGAGTTCGACTTAATTTTTCTTCATTTTTTTGTTCAATCTCGGCAACAAAACGTTTATGACTTTCGGCTAATTTACTCCTACTCGCTCCCCCATTATTATATAACGTTAAAGCCGAATATAAAATTCCTTCAAAAATAAATTGTTTATCTTCATCAAACTTATATTCATCTGGATTAGTAAATCCCGTAGTTTTAGACATATAACCAAAAATATATTTAATTTCTGGAACATTTTCCATAGATTGTAACATGTGATATAAATATAAAATTGCATAGTAATTTTCTTCGCGTTTTTCATCATCAGTAAACTTTTCTTTTAAAAGACACATTACATCGCCAATTAAAGTTTGTTCTTCTTTATTTAAACCTTTTAAATCAAAATAATTTTCTAAATCACTTGAAACCTTAACACCTTGATTTAAACGGGCTTCGACATTCATTAAATAATCAGTAGTTACTTTAATACCTTTTATAGTACTATCATCACCATTATCAATATCTAATAACTTAAATAATAAAAGTTTCTTTTCTTTTGGCCATTTATTTATATCGTCAAGTTCCAAATAATTATAAACCATTTGTCTTGACACTCCTAAATACTTAGCTAGTCTTACTTTAGAAATTCCTAATTCCTGTAATAATTCGTTTAATCTACTCATTTATTTCACCCTCCTAGATTTTACACTTTACATTATATATCTCTTAACACTTTTTTGTCAAGTGTAAAGTAGTGTAAAGTCATAAATAAAATAACTTTTCCCCATTTTTATATATATCATTTATTATACCTGAACCTAAACACTCATTATCTAAATAAAATACACAAGCTTGTCCAGGGGTAACGGCTTTTACTTTTTCCGGATAACTTACATAGATAGTTCCATCGCTATTATATGTTAAATTAACGGGATAATCTGACCCCCGATATCTAAATTTCGCCGTACAAGAACTAGGACGCTCATCACTTATAAAATTAATACTATCTAAAGTACATCCATCACTATATAAATACTCACTATCACCAAAAGCCACATATAAAATGTTTTTTTCAACATCTTTACCACAAACATAATGCCGCATTTCATCCCCGCTTATTCCAACATTTCTGCGCTGCCCAATTGTATAATTCATAAGTCCCGTATGAGTTCCAATAACTTCCTTAGTTTTTACATCAACAATTGGACCCGGATTAGGTTTTAAATAATTTTCAATAAACGCTTGGTAATTACGTTCCCCAATAAAACAAATACCAGTTGAATCTTTTTTATCTGCCACATTTAAATTAATTTCTTTAGCAATACTTCTAACTTCTGCTTTTGTTAAATCACCAATCGGAAATAAAACATCTTCTAATTGTTCCTTACTTACCTGCGCTAAGAAGTAAGTTTGATCCTTATTTAAATCTTTACTTCGATATAAATGACCATCTTTAGTTTTAGCATAATGACCAGTTGCTATAAAGTCCGCTCCTAATCTTTTTGCTTCTTTTTTAAATAAATCAAATTTAATATATTTATTACATAAAAGATCCGGATTTGGGGTTCTTCCCTTTTTTAATTCCTCTAAAAAATAACTAAATACATAATCCCAATATTCTTTTATAAAATCAACACGATGTAGAGGTATATCTAACAATTTACAAGTAGCTAAAGCATCATTATAATCAACTTCTTGAGGGCAGATATCATTTCCTAAATTAGGATTACCTTTAGTATCATTATTAATTAATGAATCCCAATTACGCATGAAAAGGCCTTCGACTTGATAACCATCTTTTTTTAATAAATAGGCACTTACCGCCGAATCTACTCCCCCACTCATTCCAACAATTACTTTTTTCATTATGCACCTCTAACTACTTTGTATTATATATTATTA
>CAYLQC010000093.1:0-2758 GCA_964385785.1 uncultured Muribaculaceae bacterium
TTTTCTTTTTTCATATTTTTCTTCTTTCTATAATTTAATTGTATCAAGATTTTGCCAAAAAGTCATTATTTTAAACGAAATATATTAACAACTTCCGTACTTCTTCTATATACTTTACATATATTTTGTAATTCTTTTATAATTTTTAATTCATCTGCTATTTCGTTATAGAATAATTTATTTTCATTAGAAAAAGGAATAGTTTCAGAAGATGTTTGTTCTGTAAAAATAGAACCAACAATTGTATATTTAATATTATACTTTTTTATATATTGTTTATATAAATCTACATCTTTATAAGTAATATTTTTAAGAACGGGTTTTATATATAAAACTGTAGGGAAGTATTTATTATATTTAAAGTTTTTAAATCTATTTTTTATTGTATCAGTATTTTTTTCTATTTCATCATGCATTGAGATAGTAGTTGAACTTACAAAAACAATAAATTGTCCATAATATTTTATAAAAGGTAGAATACTTTTAATATCATGCCATTTTATTTGTTTTTTAGTACTTAGTTGAACTTGATTTCCTTGATTTAAAAAGTATTTGATAATTTTAATAGTTTCTTCTTTATTATAATCATCAAAACATTCAGAAAAACATCCCATAGTAATTAAAGTATGTTTATTAACATTGATATTATTATTAATCATAGTAATAATTTCTTCGGATGTTTTGGTGCTTTTAACTATTTCTTGATTAGAGTAACCCATTTTAGGTAGATAGCAATAACTACAATTTCCTGTACATCCTATATTAGTATTAATAAATATTCTTTTATTATTAGCAGCATATATATAACCATTATTTAACATTTTGATCACACTCCTTATTTAAATAGTCAAGCCACTCTAAAGCGTTTTCTTCAGTAAAATAGTGATAGAGAAAATCTACTACTATACGAGTTCTAAATTCGGCTTCTTCTTTACCACTTTTAGTTAACATATAATTTTTAAGTTTTAAGATTTTTTCAAATATATGACATACACCACTACTTGCACATGTTTTATAATTACCTGCGGTGATATTTTTAGTAGGGAAGATATTTTTATCAAAGAATGGGCTATTATGTTTTTGGTGATACATAAAAACTCGTAAAATACCACCTGCTCCGATGGCATCACACATATCGGCATCAGATACGACTTGCCCTTCAACAGTTTTAGGAGTAATTCCTTTTAAGCGTTTATTAAAACCGATACTATTAAGTTCTAGACATACTTTATCTTGAATATTTTTAGCAATATTACATTCATTCATTATTTTTTTGGCGTTAGTTAAATTTTTAGCATTAGTAGAGCCAAATATTTTATAGTCATCAACATCATGAAGTAAGGCAATTAAAGTAACTATATCAATTTGAGCATTTTCTTTTTTGGCAAATTTTTGAGATAAGTTTACAACTCTATTAATATGGTCCATATTATGCCCAGAATTTTCTTTACTTAATAATTCATTTACATATTTTTGAACGTTTAAAAACATAAAGACCTCATTTCCATAATTTATTATACTACATTTTAAAGTATTTTTAATTTATTTATAAGGCAATTAATTTTACATTTTTTGTAAAATGCGAAAAATGGTGTTGCAATCTTTAACATTTTTTGATACTATTTTTATAGTAGAGAGGAGATAGAGAAAAAAATGGAAAAGAAAAATACAATTTTGTTAACAGTTATCGCAATTGCAACTTTATTAGTTGCTGTAGTAGGAGCTACATTTGCATACTTTACTGCTAGTGTAACTACAAGTGGGAATGAAACTAATGATAGTGTTACAACTAAAAGTTTAGCATCAGCTACTGTAGTAGTAGGAGATGCAATTAGTGAAGATTCTGCATATCCAGGTTTCTCAGCACTTAGAACTGTTGAAATAACTGGTGCTGGTTCTGCTGATAGTACTGCTCTTACAGGAAAAATTGTAATTGACCCAACTGTTGCAACAGCATTCGATGCTGGCCAACATGTTAGCGTAACTGTTTATAAAACTACTGCTGCAAAAGATGAAAGTGCTGTATGTACTAATACTGATGGTCAAGGAACTGATGCAAGTGGCAATACTACTTATTACACTACATCAAGTTGTACATTACCTGCAACTAAAACTGAAGCAGTTGCAAAAACAGTTATAACAAGTTCATCTTCAAATATTGAAGTACCTGTAACAATTGCTTATAATACAGTTGAAACTTATTACATTGTTCTTGAATATGAAAATGTTACAACTGCTGATCAAAACTCTGAACAAGGTTCAAGTATTGAATTAAATATTGACTATGTACAAACTGCTAGTTAATAGTTAACAAAAATTTTAAAATATTAAATCTACTTATATGAGTAGATTTTTTTTGTTGATTGAAAAGGCTTGTTATGTTATACTTAGTTATAGTAAAAGTAACAGTAAAGGAGTGCTATTTCCATGGAAGATAAAGAAAAAAAGGTTAATGATAGTGATTTACAAGATCAATATGATGTATTAGTTGAAGAGGAAGAGGAAAAACAAAAGAAGAAAACTTTTATTATAATTTTAATATGTTTATTTATTATATTAATTTCAGTTATTAGTGCTACTTATTCATTTATAAAAATTTATAATAATAATTATGTTAAGGTTGAATTAAATATTGATACTGATGGTGATGGTATACCGGATTTAAACATCGATTTAGATGGTGATGGGGTATGTGATGTTAATTGTGATACTGATGGTGATGGTAATCCAGATATAAATATTGATTATTATGGAAATC
>CAYLQC010000094.1:0-2737 GCA_964385785.1 uncultured Muribaculaceae bacterium
GAAAATAAAATGTATGGTGATACATTACCTAAAAAACTTTATTATAATGGCACAATGTATCGTTATGAACGTCCCGGAAATGGAAGAAATAGAGAATTTACTCAATTTGGAGTGGAAATACTAGGTAGTAATGATCCTATAACTGATGCCGAAATTATTTCTTTTGCTTATAACTTACTAACTGAATTAGGTTTTAAAAACTTAAATGTTAAAATTAATAATTTAGGTTCTAAAATAGATAGAGAAAACTATAAAAAAGCTTTAAAAGATTATTTAAAACCCCATCTTAATAATTTATGTAGTGATTGTCAAAAAAGATTTAATACTAACCCTTTACGTATCTTAGATTGTAAAGTTGATAATGACTCTGATATCTTAAAAAATGTTCCAAGTATCTTAGATTATCAAAGTGAAGAATCTACAAAACGTTTTGAAAAAGTATTAGAATACTTACGTTTTTTAGATGTTGATTATGAAGTAGATGATAAAATAGTAAGAGGTTTAGATTACTATGACTATACAGTTTTTGAAATAGTTAGTGATGAAGAAGTATTAAAAAGTGCTAGTACGATTGCTGCTGGAGGAAGATATAACGATTTAGTTAAGAATTTAGGTGGTCCTGATATTCCATGTATTGGTTTTGCTTGTGGTATTGAAAGACTAATGCTTGCTATGGATGATAAAAATATCGTTAAAAACCCTTTAAATTGTTATATTTTATATGTTAACGAAGAAGAAAAAATGAAATGCCTCTTACTTGCTCAAGACTTACGCTTGTCTGGCATTAGCGTTGATTATGACTCCACCGGTCGAAGTTTAAAAAGCCAATTTAATACTGCTGATAAACTTCATGCTGAAACTTTAATTATTTTAAATAGTGAAGATTTACAAAAAGGTTTAATAACTGTTAAAGATAATTTAACTAAAGAAGAGGCCAAAGTTGATGAAAACGAAATAATTGATTATATCGTTACTAATAGATAGGAGAATATTTATGGACTTAGTAAAATTACATAAAGAAAACCAAAATTTTTTAAATCAAGAAGTTAAATTAGAAGGTTGGATTAAAAATCATCGTCCTCAAAAAGAATTTGGTTTTATTGATTTTTCTGATGGTACTTGTTTTAAACATTTACAAATAGTTTATGATAATACTTTAAAAAACTTTAATGAAATTAGTAAACTTTTAGTAGGAAGTGCTATCGAAGTAACCGGTACTTTAGTACCATCAAGTGGTAATCAAGACTATGAAGTAAAAGCAAGTAAGATTAATGTCTTAGGAATTTGTCCTGAAGATTACCCAATTCAACCTAAAAGACATACTAAAGAATTTTTAAGAACTAATGCTTATTTAAGACCTCGTACTAATCTTTTTCAAGCCGTATTTCGCGTTCGTAGTGTTGCATCTTTAGCCATCCATGAATACTTTCAAAATAATGGTTATGTTTATTTTCATGCTCCTTTAATTACGGCGAGTGATTGTGAGGGAGCAGGGGAGATGTTTCAAGTAACTACCTTACCAATTGATAAATTAAATGGGACTCCGGATTATACAAAAGATTTCTTTGGGAAATCTACTAATTTAACAGTTAGTGGTCAATTAGAAGCTGAAACATTTGCTACTGCTTTTAAAAAAACTTATACCTTTGGTCCAACATTTCGTGCCGAAAACTCTAATACCAAAACTCATGCTGCTGAATTTTGGATGATCGAGCCGGAAATTGCTTTCTGCGATTTAGATGGTGTTATGGATATTATGGAAGACTCTTTAAAATATATTGTTAAATACGTTTTAGATAATTGTCCAGATGAAATGCAGTTTTTCGATAAATTTGTTGAAAACGGTATAATTACTAAACTAAATACTTTATTAAATAGTAACTTTACAAGAATTGATTATCTAGATGTCATAAATATTTTAAAAGATTCTAAAAATAAATGGGAATTTACTCCGGAATATGGTTGTGATATTGCTAAAGAACATGAAAAATATCTAACTGAATACTTTAATGGTCCGGTATTTATTAAAAATTGGCCGAAAGACATTAAAGCTTTCTATATGAAACAAAATGAAGATGGTAAAACAGTCCGAGCCGTTGACTTAGAAGTTCCCGGTGCTGGTGAATTAATGGGTGGATCCCAAAGAGAAGAAAACTATGACTTATTATTAAATAGAATGCAAGAATTAAATATGCCTATTAAAGATTTAGAATGGTACTTAAATTTAAGAAAATATGGTACTTGTATTCATTCCGGATTTGGTATGGGTTTTGAAAGACTACTAATCTATCTAACCGGCGTCGATAATATAAGAGATGTCATCCCATATCCAAGAACTCCAGGTAATTGTGAATTTTAAAAAGAAAGAGGAAATATAAATGAAAAAATATAAAAATGGTGAATTTAGAAAAAAAGATATTAATAAAACCTATACTGTTCAAGGTTGGGTTAATAAAAGAAGAGATATGGGCGGAGTAATATTTGTTGATTTAAGAGACCGTTCTGGTTTTTTACAAGTGGTTTTTAATCGTAGTTATTTAAAAAATGACTTTGCCCAAGCTGAAAGTTTAAAAAATGAATATTGTATTGAAGTAACTGGTAAATTACTTGCTAGAACTCCGGATATGATTAACCCTAAAATCCCTACCGGCGAAGTTGAATTAATGGTGGAGAATTTAAGTATTTTAGGTGAAGCTGATCCCGTTCCTTTTAACATTTATGAAAATAAAGAAATTGC
>CAYLQC010000095.1:0-2737 GCA_964385785.1 uncultured Muribaculaceae bacterium
TTTTTAAGTTTTGTCTATTAATTTAGCAATTAAACATTTTTTTAGCAGTTCTTAACATTTGACTAGTATAGCCTTGTTCGTTATCATACCAAGCTGCTATTTTAACAAGTTGTTTACCATTTGTTTCTAAAACTTTTGTTAAAGAGGCATCAACTAAGGAACCACATTTTTTACCAATAACATCACTAGATACTATGGGATCAAAAGTTACTTTTAAGGTATCACTTTGATTAATTATTAAAGCGTTATTAATACTTTCTAAAGTAACATTTTGAGATAGTTCTAAGACTAAATCAATTAAAGAACCAACAGAGACAGGTACTCTATAAGCTAGACCATCAACTTTATCTTTTAGTTCTGGAAGTACTAAGTTAATGGCTTTAGTAACGCCACTAGAGGTAGGTATAATATTCATAGCAGCAGATCTCCCTCTTCGTTCTTTAATACCTTTTTTATGAGTTATATCAAGTGTTGCTTGATCATTTGTATAAGCATGAATAGTACTCATAAAACATGACTCAATACCGAATGTATCATTAATTACTTTTAAAACGGGGGCAAGACAGTTAGTTGTACAAGAGGCGGCCGAAACAATTTGATCAGTAGATGTTAAGATATTGTCATTAACACCATAAACAATGGTTTTAGCATCTCCTTTAGCAGGAGCTGATATTAAAACTTTTTTGGCACCGGCTAAGATATGTTTACTAGCATCTTCGGTGTTAGTAAAGTGGCCACTACATTCTAATACTAAGTCTATTTCTAAAGAACTCCAAGGTAAATTTGTGGGGTCCATTTCTTTAAATACTTTGATATGTTTTTTATTATTAATAATTATTTCATCTTTAGTAAATGTTATTTGGTCTTCATGAAAACTACGATAGTTAGTATCATATTTTAATAAGTAACATAGTTCTTCGGCATCACTTAAATCATTTATGGCAATAACATCAAAATCATTACTAGTAATCATTTCCCGGAATGCCATTCTTCCAATTCTACCAAAACCATTTATAGCAACTTTTATCATAATTAACCTCTTTTCTAACCAATAAATTCTCTTAAAATAGAATCTTTACTTATATATTCACTAGGAATAGGGTAAAAACCTTCTAAACTTTTTAGTAAACGTCTGGCTTCTTGATAATAAGGTGATGTTATTTCGACTGAATAAAGTAAGGGTTCAGCAAATACTTTTAAGACTCCTACTTCAAACATATAAGCGGTGTTTATTAAAGCATCAGCTTGGTGAACATACGGAAATATATATTTTTCTTCACCATCTCTTACAGCTTGCCACATACCAATAGTTTCAGCAACATCAGTATCACGAGTACGATTATCTCTTATTATTCTTCTAAGTAAACGTAAGTCAACTGTTGATATATAGTTATGTCTATCAATACGAAGAGGAATAAAAGGACTTAGATAGATTTTAAATTTTATTTCGTTTGGAACATTTTCGGTTAAGATATCATTTAAACAATGTAAGCCTTCAATTAGTAAGATACTATTTTCTTGCATAGTAGTGGCAAATTTACTACGTTTTTTTTCTTTGATAACAAAGTTATAGGTAGGTAAGTAGACATCTTTACCATTTAATAATTTATCTATATCTTCATTAAAAGCTTTTATATCAAGAGAGTCAATGGTTTCATAGTCATAATCACCATTTTCAAGTCTAGGGACTTCATTACGATTTTTATAGTAATCATCTAAAGAAATGGTAATAGGTTCATAACCGATTGCACGAAAGTAAGAGGATAGTCGTTGATTAGTAGTTGTTTTACCAGTAGAACTAGGTCCTGCTATTAAGACTACTTTGATATTTTTACGTTCGTATATTTCATCGACAACTTTATAGATATGTTCGTTAAATACTAATTCATTAGCAACGATTAATTCTTTAATACCACCATGACTTATTTTATAGTTTAAATTAGGTAAGTAAGGAACTTTCATGGTTTCTAACCATTTTTGACCATCTAAAAATGTATCTATAATACGATCATAATGAACATATTCAGGGACACTTCCAGATGTTCTACTACTAGGGAAAACTAAAACTATTTTGTTTTTACCTAAGTAAACTAAGTCAAATTTAGATATACAACTTGTGCTATAGGGAAGTTCGGTATAGTAATAGTTATAAATATTACGAAGTTTATAAAGTCTTACGATATCAACATTAGTATTATGAATATTTTCGGCTTTTTCAAGTTGGTTATGTTCTTTAAAGTAATTAATGGCATTACTTTTAGAAACGTTATATTTTATTATTTTTTCATCATTTCTAATTATTTTAGCCATTTCTTCTTTTATTTTGTTTAAGTCATCTTTTATGATATTTTTTCCTTCAATAGAGGCCATAATACCTTTTGGTACACTATGTAAAAATAAAACTTCACAGTTAGGAAAAGTAGTTTTAGTAGCAACTTCAAAGATAAATTTTAAAGCACCTTGATACATACGATAACCATAAGGATCCATTACGGTCATAAAAGAAATGGTGGTATTTTGATTTAATTTCTCACCTAAGGAAATTATTTCATTATTTATTTTGGCACCTAGAATAGAACTGTTTAATTTTTCTTGATAGGTTTTAGCTACATCATAAATAGTTATACCTACAGGAAAATTTTTAGTTGTTCCATCTGGAAAAGTAATAGTTATTTCTTGCATAATGTCCCCTCGTATTCTAATTTAATTTTAGCACATAAAATGATTTAGAACAATA
>CAYLQC010000096.1:0-2696 GCA_964385785.1 uncultured Muribaculaceae bacterium
CGGAAAGAGAAAATGTTCAAGTTAAATTTTAAGCGTTTGCTTAGAATTTTTTATTGTTTATTTAGTGCAAACAAATGTTTTAAATTTTATTTGCAAAATAAATAAAGTTATGATATAGTTATTTTAGAAAAGAGAAGAGTTATGAAAAAAATAGGAATAATTTTAAGTTTTTTATTATTTTTTATTCCCAGTGTAGTTTGGGCAAGTGATGTTTCATATGATATTAAACATTATTATATTGATGCTAATATTTTAGAAAATGGGGACTTAGAAGTTTCCGAACTTCTAGTTTTAAAAGGAACTTTTAATGGTTATGTAAGAGATATTACTTATAAGAATTCGGCTTTAACTGGGAGTGATTATGGAAATAATAGTATTTATAATGCTAGTGATATTACTTTAAAAGGAATTTATGCTAAAAAAGTTAGTAGTGTTTCTTTTGAGACAATTAATGATAATGATTATATTATGTTATGGTCGGGACAAGCATCAAATGGTGGGTATATAAAGAGTAATATTAGCAATGGTTATAGTTATAAGATGTATTTTCGAGCTAATAACGAAACTGTAGCTTTTAAAATTGTTTATACAGTTCAAGATGTAGCGGTGTTACATAAAGATGTTGCCGAACTTTATTGGACTTTTGTAGGAGATGGGTTTACTGATTCTTTAAGTGATGTAATAGTTAGAGTAAATCTACCAAGTACTGATACAAGCGATAATTTTCGAGTTTGGGCGCATGGTGATTTAACGGGAGAAATAAATAAAATTAATGATAGTTATGCTGAGGCTAAGATTAGCAAGTTAGATGCTTATAGTTCAGTAGATATTCGTTTAACTTTTAGTCCAACTTTATTAGATCAAGACAGTGTTTTAAAGACAACTAATACGGAGGCATTAGATGATATTGTTAGTGTGGAAGAGAAAAGAGCAGAGCAAGCCAATTTAGAAAGAATGAGAATTAGAAATTTATATTATGGTACTTCTATTATTAGTATTTTATATATAATTATATTAGTTATGGTTTGGATTTACGTTTATAAAAAGTATGATAAAGAATTTAAAAGTCCATTTACTAATCAATATAATAGAGAATTTATAGATGATTATAATGTCGAAGTAGTTGATTATTTAATGAATAAAAAAATTACGCCAAATGCGATGTCAGCATCAATATTAAATTTAATTTATAAAAAAGTTATAAAAGTTGAAGAAATACCAACAGATAAGAAGAAAAAGGAATATAAGTTTACAAAGTTAAATGAAGATGGTATAAATGAAACGGAGAAAACTTTACTGGATTTCTTATTTAATAAAATAGGAAAAGATAATACTTTTACAACTAAAGAGTTACAAAACTATGCCAAGAGTGCTAAAACTTGTGAAGAGTTTAATAGTGGGTATAAGAGTTGGGAAAGACAAGTTTTAAAAGATGCTGAAGCCCAAGAGTTTTTCTTAAAAAATGGCAAGGCAAAAGGAATTGGATCATTATTTTTAGTAATTGGGTTATTACTTATAATAATAACGGGGATGTTAAGTATTGTTAATCCTTTAGTTTATATATGCTTAATATTAGGAATTATCTTCTTTGTTTATACAATGGTGTTTACTAAGAAAAGTGAAAAAGGTGTTTTGCATTATTCGAAATGGAAAGCTTTTAAAAACTTTTTAAAAGATTTTGGTAAGTTTGATATTAAAGAATTACCAGAGATTACTTTATGGGAACGTTATATGGTTTATGCTACGGTTTTTGGCTTATCCTTACAAGTTGCTAAAGTTATGAATGTAAAGATAAAAGAATTAGAACAAAGTGGGGTTTATGTAGGTGGTTATAATCCAATTTTTAGAGATATTTATATATATAATACATTAAATACCAATTTTAGTGGAGCAATTAGAGATAATCATCAAGCAATCACGGCAGCTAGAGCAAATTCGACAAGTTCAAGTGGTAGTGGTTTTGGCGGAGGATTTTCATCCGGCGGTGGCTTCGGCGGCGGCGGTGGCGGTGGCCACGGTTTTTAAAGGTGTTAAAAATGGAATGTGTTATAGATAATGATATAGTTCCGATTGTAATTATTAGAAAAAATAATAAAAATATTTATTTGAGATTTAAGGAAGATAAGAAGTTATATGTGACTTGTAATAATTTTACAACGCAAAGAGAAATATTAAAGATAATTGATAATAATAGACTTAAACTTACCAAGATGTATAAAAGTGTTATAAAAAATGAAGAAGAAAATAGATATTTTAATTATTTAGGACATAAATATATTATATGTTATAAAGAAGATTGTATAGAACCTATAATGGATACTGATATAATTTATGTTAAAAATTATAAATATTTAGAAAAGTTTTATAAAAGTGAAGTAGAAAGAGTTTTTAAAGAAGAAGTAGAAAAAATTTTACCTTATTTTAAAAATATTCCGCAATTTAAATTAGTTTACCGAAAAATGAAAACAAGATGGGGTGTAAATAATTTAAAAAGTAAAACTATTACTTTAAATACCGAACTTTTAAAAAAAGATATTGAACTTTTAGATTATGTAATTGTTCATGAATTATGTCATTTTTATGAGGCAAATCATAGTAAAAATTTTTGGAATTATGTAGCAAAGTATTATCCAAATTATAAAGAGGCAAGAAAAAGATTGCGAGGTTAGAAATGGAAATTAATTCTTTAGAAAATA
>CAYLQC010000097.1:0-2625 GCA_964385785.1 uncultured Muribaculaceae bacterium
GAAAATAAATTGCTTTTTTAGATTTTTCGTAATATAATACTTTAGGAAGTTTATTCTTAGTTAAAACTTTCCTCAAGATTTTAACTCAGTTTAAACCGATTAATAAAAAAGGAGGAATAATAATGGCTATAACCAAAGAAGAAAAACAAAAAATCATTAAAGAGTTTGGTCATAATGAAAAAGATTGTGGTAGTACCGAAGTACAAATTGCAATTTTAACTAAAAAAATTAATGATTTAACTGAACATTTAAAAGTTCATATCCATGATTATCATTCTAAAAGAGGACTTTTAATGATGGTTGGTAAAAGAAGAAAACTACTAGATTATTTAAAAGAAAACGATGTAGTAGCATATCGTAACTTAATTGAAAAATTAAATATTAGAAAATAGGGCACATGTTTTTACAGTGCTTTTTTTATGGAGGTATTAGTATATGAAAAGAACATTTACATTAGATTTTTTAGGAAGAGATCTAACTATTGAAACTGGTGAACTTGCCAAACAAGCAAATGGTAGTGTGCTAGTTCGTTATGGGGATACGGTGGTATTATCGGTAGCAGTTATGGGTAAAAATACGATTACATCTGATTTTTTTCCTTTAACAGTTTTATATCAAGAAAAATTATATTCCGTTGGTAAAATACCGGGAGGTTTTATTAAAAGAGAGGGACGGCCTACTGATGAGGCAACTTTAGCAGCTAGAATTATCGATCGCCCAATAAGACCGATGTTTGATGAGAATTTAAGAAATGAGATTCAAGTTGTTAATACGATTTTATCAGTTGATCAAGATAATTCACCAGTTATGGCAGCTTTATTTGGTTCAAGTCTTGCTTTAGGAATTAGTGATATTCCTTTTGATGGACCAGTTGCAGGAGTAGTTGTTGGAAAAATTGGTAAGAACTTTATTATAAACCCAACGGCTGCTCAATTAGAAGAAAGTTCTTTAAATTTAACAGTTGCAGGAACAATGGATGCTATTTGTATGGTAGAGGCAGGAGCTCAAGAAGTAAGTGAAAAAGATATTTTAGAAGCATTACAAATTGGTCATGAACATATTAAAACTCTTTGTAAGTTCCAGAGTGATATTATTGCAGAAGTGGGAAAAGTTAAGAAGGAATTACCACTTCAAACAATTGATGAAGAGTTAGAAAAATCAGTAAGAGATTATGCTACTAAAGATATGTTAAATGCTATTCAAATTAAAGATAAGTTAGCAAGTAATGAAAAAATCGAAGAAGTAAAAAATCAAACTTTAGAAAATTTTGCGGAGATTTATGCTGGTGATGAAAACATCGAACAAATCTTAAAAGATGTTAAAAAGGTCGTAGATCATATTGAGGGAGAAGAAGTAAGACATTTAATTATTGATAAAAAGATTAGACCAGATGGTAGAAAGATGGATGAAATTCGTCATTTAGATGCGCAGATAGATATTTTACCAAGACCACATGGTAGTGCGTTATTTACCCGTGGTCAAACCCAAAGTTTAGCTGTTACTACTTTAGGAGCTTTAGGAGAACATCAAATATTAGATGGTTTAGGACTTGAAGATACAAAACGTTTTATGCTTCATTATAACTTTCCCCAATTTTCAGTTGGTGAAACGGGAAGATATGGATCTCCAGGAAGAAGAGAAATTGGTCATGGTTCTTTAGGAGAGCGGGCTTTATTACAAGTCATGCCTAGCGAAGAAGAGTTTCCTTATACAGTTAGAGTTGTAAGTGAAATATTAGAAAGTAATGGATCAAGTTCACAAGCAACGATTTGTGCCGGGTCTTTATCTTTAATGGCCGCAGGAGTTCCAATTAAAAAACCAGTAGCAGGTATTGCCATGGGACTTATATCAAATGGAACAAAATACACAATTTTAACTGATATTGCTGGTATTGAAGATCATATGGGTGATATGGATTTTAAAGTAGCTGGGACAAGAGATGGTATATGTGCTTTACAAATGGATATTAAAATAAAAGGAGTTACTAAAGAAATATTAAAAGAGGCTTTACATCAAGCAAAGAAAGCCCGTATGGAAATACTTGATGTTATGGAAGATTGTATTAAAGAACCTCGTAAAGAATTATCTCCATATGCACCAAAAATTGCTACATTTAATATTAATCCGGATAAAATTAAAGATGTCATTGGTCGTGGTGGCGAAATGATTACCAAAATTATATTAGAAGCAAGTAACGTTCAAACGGTTAATGATAAAGATGCCGTTAAAGTCGATTTAGAAGATGATGGTCGTGTAATTATTTATCATACTGATCCAGAAATTATTGAAAAAACGAAGAATATGATTTTGGATATTGTCAGAGAAGTTGAAGAAGATAAAATCTATACGGGAGTAATTACAAAAGTAGAAGATTTTGGTTGTTTTGTTGAATTATGGCCAAATTGTGAAGGTTTAGTTCATGTTTCTCAACTTGCTCATGAAAGAATAGATAAACCTAGTAAATATTTTAAAGTTGGGGATTCAATTGTCGTAAAATCTTTAGGTTATGATAGTAAAGGAAGACTAAATTTATCTAGAAAAGAAGCTTTACCTAAAGAAAAACATGATAAAGATAAGTTTAAAAGAAAAGATAAACATGAGTAGAAATACTTGTGTTTTTTAATA
>CAYLQC010000098.1:0-2547 GCA_964385785.1 uncultured Muribaculaceae bacterium
GCTAACATTAATGCTTGTTCTAATTGTTTATCTTCATCACTACTATCATTAATTATATAGTAATCCGGATCTATTCCTTCTCCGTCGATACATTCCCCATTTGGTGTTAACCAACGAGCAGAAGTATACTTAACCATACTTCCATCTTCTAAAGTATGAGTTTGTTGTACTTTACCTTTTCCGTAAGTTGTCTCTCCTACCGTTATTGCTCCATATGACTCCTTTAAGGCTGCAATTAAAATTTCAGAAGCTGATGCGGAATTCTCATTCATAATAATAACTACTTTATAATCTTTTTTATCACTTGTTTCATCTTTATAAACTTTCGTTTCATCTTTTTCCTCTAAAGAATAAATTACTTTACCACTTTCTAAAAACATACTAGCTACATCTGTTGCTGCTGATAAATACCCGCCACTATTATTTCTTAAATCAATAATTAACGAACTCATTCCATTACTTTCTAAATTATCTAAAGCTATCTTCACCTGGGCTCCTAAAGTATTTGAAAAACTAGAAATTGCTAAATATCCAACCGCGTCACTTAACATTTCATAAGAAATAGCTGGTACATATAAATTCCTACTTTCTACGTTAAAGTTTAAAACTTCTTCACCTCTTTTAACTGAAAGTGCTACAATATCTCCCTCATTAGTATTCCCAATAATATCAGTTATACTAGTGGCATTATCAACACTAGTTCCATTAACACTAGTAATTACATCTCCTATCATTAAACCAACTTCAGAGGCATTTCCTCCATCAATAAACCCCGTTATCTCATTAGTTGCACTATTAATTTGAATACCAATTCCTGTATATTCACCCATTAACATATTAGCTAAAGCATCCGTTTCTTCTTTATTCATATAAGTTGAATAATCTTCTCCTAAATAATTTAACATTGCACTCATAGCACTTTCAAGTAATGCTTGTTTATCAACATTTTCATAATACTCATCAACTAAAGATGCATAAACTTGTAAAAATTCATTTAAATAAACATCTTCACTTAAATCTTGATAAGTTAAATTCTTTGTTAATTTATTTTGATTATAAACAATCAAACCCGTAGTTAAACTAGTAAGTATTGAAGTTATAACCATAATTAAAATTGTTGATTTAAGACTAAAACCATTATTTTCTTCCATAAGTGCCACCTACTATCTACAAATAATCATATCATATTCCCCATTTATTTAAAAGAAAAGAACTTACATTTTTGTAAATTCTAGACATTTAATTCTTTAATTATATCATCCATATTGGTAATCATTTTAGTTACTTTTTTATTCTTAACTTTAAATAATGTAATATCTCCTAACTTTAACTCATCAATCGTTGTAAACTTACTACTAATATTATCATCATTTGCAATATAAGATCCATTTAAAACATTATCTAAATCTATATAATAAATCTTTAAAGCATCTGTTAAACTTGTATATTTAGAAACTACCGTATTATAATAATTAGCATTCAAATCTTCATTAGAAAATGCTATAACATAGTATTCATTATAAGGTCTTGATAACATATTACCAACAATACAAACATCATAATCAACACTACCATCACTATAAGTAATCTCATTACTTTCCTTATTAAATAAATCTTTAGTTATAAATGCTCTAGTAAAAAAATAAATACCTACTAAAATAATAACTAAACCAATAACGACAATAATAAAAGTTTTTAACTCCTTTTGTTCTTCACTTTGATATTTTTCTTTTTTCAATTAAACCGCCTGCCCTCGTTACTCATTATATCATAAACCCTTTAAAAAACCAACAAATTTGACTTTTCCTATACTTTTTTCTAAAATACAACCTAATTAAGGAGGAATTATGTACTTTAAAGATATTTATAATTATTTATGTTTAAACCATCCTAATCAACCTATCTATATTATAAGTGATCATCATTTTTATCATGAAAACATTTTATTATATTTAAGAAATAACTTTTCTAGTTTAAATGATATGCACGAAGAAATAATAAAAAAACATAACGAAACTGTAAAAAATGATAATATCGTTATCTTCTTAGGTGACTTCTCCTTTAAAAGTAATAAAATAAAAGAAATACTTTCTAAATTAAATGGTCAAAAATACTTAATTATGGGTAATCATGATTCCCCAAGTATCTTAAGAAATTACTCGGAAATGGGTTTCTTAAAAGTATTTACTACTCCTATTAAAATTAATGATTGTTACTTATCACATGAACCCTTACTAAAAGAATATAATAGCGACTTAACTTTTCAATTATTTGTTAAAGAATTTAATAACTCAAACGGTATAAACTATCATGGTCATATTCATAATGAAACTATTAATTCTCAAAAATTTCAAAATGTCTGTTTAGAAATTCAAAACTATACACCTTTATATATTGGTAAAACTACTACCTTAAAAGAAACTAAAACTGACTTAATTAATACTAAAACTTTTTTAAATATCTTAAAATACTTAAAAAAAGAAAAATCTTTAAATCCCGAATTCTTAATCTCTGATTATATTTATACCTATATTCTAAGTAATTTAA
>CAYLQC010000099.1:0-2380 GCA_964385785.1 uncultured Muribaculaceae bacterium
TTAAAGTTCTAGCACTTTTTAAAGATGTAACTTTAATAGTTATAACTTCATATGGAGCTTTTTTCATTTTTTGTAATTCATTTAAAAGGCGTATATCACAAATAATTACATAATTAAAAAATTTTTCATAGACTTTTAAGTCTTCTTTCATTCTATTAACTAGAAAATCTTCATCGATACTTCTTAAAATATCACCCATTTCTTGTAAGAAAGTTCTGGGTTTTGTTATATCTTTTCCATCCCAATTTGTAAATTCTAAAGCAAATAGTTTAATATATTTACTAAAGTTAGTAATAACGGACTTTTCTAAATTATTTTTTAAAAAATCAGCAACTTGAGTTTTACCAGATCCGGCTTTACCGGCGATTAAAATGACTTTCATTAATTACTCCCTCCCTAGTTTTGGTTTAAGAAATTGCCATATTACTTTTAATAAAGCAATACAAGGAGTTGCTAAAACCATACCAATTATACCAAAGAAATGACTAAATATTAATAAACCTATCATAATAGTTACAGGGTGAAGCTTCATAGTTTTACTCATAACAATAGGTTGTAAAATAAAGTTTTCAACACATTGAACAATGATACATATTATTAAGGCCATAATACCAATAAAAGGACTTTGACTAAAACCAATAATTACTGCAACTGCTCCACCAATATAAGGACCAATATAAGGAATTAAATCAGTTATACCACAAAATACCCCAAAAAGAAGTGGCGACTGCAGGCCAATAATCATAAATCCTAAGGAATCACAAACTAGAACCATGGTAGCAACTAAAAGAGTGCCATTTACACATTTACGTACTTCTTCCCCAATATTTGTAAGTAAAGTGCTTGCTGATTCTCGATGTTTTTTCGGAATTAAGTTTAGAAAATGATTACTAATTGAATCGAAATCAAATAACATATAAAGACCAATAAATAAACCTAGGAAGATAGTAACAAGTGAAGAAAATAGATTACCTATCCAAGATAATAAAGTACTAGGAAAAGTACTAGTAAAATCTAGGAGTTTAGTTTCTAAAGTACTCATAATACTATTACGCATTGTATCGATATCTAGAGAATCAACATTATTTAAGTTAGTAAAGAAGTGATTGATACTTTCTTTTAATTCATTATAAATAGTTGGTAAGTTACTTATTAGTTCATTTACTTGTCTAACTATAGTAGGGACTAAAACATTTAAGAAAATTACTAAAATAATTAAAAAAATTACATAGATAATAATAGATGCTAATACTCTTGATATACCTTTTTTTTCTAGTTTTTTTACTAAAGGATTAAATAACCAAGCAATAATAAAACCAATAAATAAAGGAGATAAGACTTTTAATAAACTTATTAAGAATGTTAAGATACCCCACTCTTTTACTAAAATAGTAATAATTAAAATACAAGCAATAATCATGGCAACATATAAAATATGTAAGATTTTACTAGTTAAACTAACTACTTCATTAACATTATCAATATTAATTTCACTTTTTTTCTTTTTTTCCATTATATTTCTCCTTAATTTATAACTATTCCATCTAAACTAAAACTTTTAGCATCGGTTATTTTAACATTTACTATTTTACCAATTAAATCTTTATTACCTTCAATATTAACAAGTTTCATAGTATCAGTATACCCCATTACTTTGTTTTTATCTTTTGAATTAATATCTTGAATTAAAACTGGAACTATTTTATTTTCTAATTCTTTATTATGTAATAAAGAATATTCATTTACTAACTTATTTAGTCTTTGCAAACGTTTTTCTTTTTCTTCTTTAGAAACATTATCAACTATCTTACTTGCCGGTGTACCAATTCTAGGACTATAAATAAAGGTAAAAGCATTATCAAATTTACATTTATTATAAACATCTAAAGTTTCTAAAAAGTCACTTTCGGTTTCATTAGGAAAACCAACAATGATATCCGTAGTAATACTAACACCTGGAATACTATCTTTTATTTTCTTAAATAAGTTTAGATATTCTTCTTTAGTATAACGTCTGCCCATTAGTTTTAAAATACGATTACTACCACTTTGTAGAGGAAGATGGATATAAGGCATGATATTATCATATTTAGCAATTACTTTTATTAAATCATCGGTAAAATCCCAAGGATGACTAGTTACAAAACGAATTCTTTCAATATTAGTTTTAGCAACACTTTCTAATAAATCTTTAAAGTCATAACCTAAATCTAAATCTTTACCATAAGCATTTACATTTTGACCAAGTAAAGTTACTTCTTTATAACCTTTATTTTTTAAATCATTAACTTCTTCTAAAATTTTTTCTATTCTTCTACTTCTTTGTTTACCTCTAGTAAAAGGAACTATACAATAAGTACAAAATTTATCACAACCATAC
>CAYLQC010000100.1:0-2306 GCA_964385785.1 uncultured Muribaculaceae bacterium
TTATGACATATTAAAGGAAAGTCCTCAATAAAATCTAAAAACTTAATTAATACTTCTTTAATGTCTAAAGCATCACGAACCATTTCATTAGTGATATGATTAATTTTTGTAATAGATTCAGGAATATTAATATGAGGATTAATTAAATAAGAAAATTCTGAAATTAATTGGTTATCTATATATTTTAAAGCACCAATTTCAATGATATGGTCTTTACTTGGATTTAAACCAGTTGTTTCAGTATCCATTATAATATAATTATCAACAAATTTATTTTTCATGTTCATTATTATAAGAAATAGAAGAGTTTTTGTCAAAAATAATTGGTTTTTTACTTGTTTCAAATGTTGAGACTTTGTTATTAGTAAGCATTTCGTAAATAAGACTAGATATTAATTCATAGTGATATAGTAAAGATGTAGGAATAGGGGTAGTTTTAATTTTAGGTTTTAGATTTTTTAGGTATTTTTGACCATTTTGATTAAAACCTAGGATATGGATATAATCAAGAGTTATTTTTTCTTTATCAGTTTTGGTAATTCCTAGTAAGATATGAATTAGTAAACGATTTAGATAAGTAGTAGTATATCTTTTAGTTTTTAAATTGTTTATAAATTCTTCTAAATTATGAGAACTAGCAAGGCATTTTAATAAATGATTTTCGATACCTTCGTTAACTGTTATGATATCTTTTAAATGGTGATTAGTAATAATATTATGTTTTAAGATATTAAAAAGTAATTCTTCATTAATATTTTGAATATTTTTTAATACTTCTTCGGGAACAAAAGAAGAAATACTTTGGTTATTTTTAAGTTTATTTCGAATATTTTTAGCACTAATAATATTATCTGATAGTTTTAAATCGTTATAATCATTAGTTCTTTTAATAGTTTTAATTTCAATATTATAGTTATTTTTTAAGATAGTTTTAGCATAACTTATACCTAGTAAGTCATTAGGTTCAAATTTTTTATTACCCAGAGATTTACTTATAGCAGTAGGGTAGTTAATACCTTCTTTTAAGTGTTGTTTTACTAATTTATTAAAGTCTTTATTAAGTTGTTTTTGGGCAGTTTCTAATAAGATATTAGGATCATTACATTCACTACCAAAGATAATGGTATCAACGCTTAAAATATTTAAAATTTTTATAGCGGTATTTGCAAAGACATCAGATGCTTGAACACCAAAAAATACAGGAAGTTCAACTACTAAGTCAATACCATATAATAGGGCAAGTTTGGTTTTATCTTCTTTAGTAAGTATACTAATTTCACCACGTTCTAAGAAGTAACCGTTTAGAACTAGGATAAGTAAAGAATCGGGATATAGTTCTTTTATTTTTTGAATATGATAAATATGGCCATTATGAAAGGGATTATATTCGGCGATTAGTCCAATTATTTGCATAGTATCCTCCTTTTTTTATAGTAACATAAAATAGTAAGTTTTAGTAGAAAAAAGTTTTGATTGTTATTATAATAGAGATAGGTGGTTAGATGAAAATATATTTAAATCAAATTCCTAAAGAGGGAATGGATATAGATAAGGATATAGTTCTTGCTAAAGAAATTTATGAGAAAACAGATATAAAAGATTTTGCTAGTTTAAGGTTTAAAGGATGTATTTTTTATGATAATTTTGGTACTTTTAGTATTGAGGGTAAAGTTTTGGGTAAGTTTATTTTAGAAGATGCTAGAACTTTAGATAATATTGAGTATCCATTTAGTTGTCAAATTTGTGAAAAAATTACTAATTTAGAAGAAATAGATGAAAAATTTTATGAAAAAAGTAAAAATAGACTTGATATTAGTGAGATTTTATGGGAAAATATTGTACTGGAAGTTCCTATTAAAGCAACTTTAGGAAGTAGTAATTTATTACAAAAGGGTAATGGTTGGGAACTAAAAGATGAATAATAATTTATTTAATGAAGGTGAGGATTGATAATATGTTAACATTAGATATTCAAAGATTTGCTGTTCCGTTTAGAAGAACTAGTAAGACTAAAAAAAGAATGAGAAGAACTCATTTAAAAAAGGAAGTTGGAAGTATTACAACTTGTCCAAAATGTGGAGCAGCATTAAGACCACATAGAGCTTGTGTAAAATGCGGTTATTATAAAGGCAAAGAAGTAATTAATGTTAATAGTAGTGCAGAATAGTCAAATTCAGTTTGATTGGGAATAAAATATTTTGGACTTAAAGTAAAAGTCCAAGTGCTATGTCCCGATAGCTCAGCTGGATAGAGCATACGCCTTCTAAGCGTACGGTCGAGGGTTCGAATCCCCCTCGGGACACCAT
>CAYLQC010000101.1:0-2297 GCA_964385785.1 uncultured Muribaculaceae bacterium
TATAATTTGTTAAAAATTACACCTATTACACCCAGTTCGGAGTAATTTTGGAGTAATTTTTTTAATAATATATAATTAAATTAATTATAAGGAATATTTAACAAAATGCTAAGCCTTTTGACAAAGTGCATAAAATACGATATATTATATTCGTAATTTAGTTAATTACAAATTGAGTTCCTAGCGAACATTCGGCATTTTTGCCGAGAATTTGATGAGATATCATATTTATGGTATCTTTTATTTATTTTATATAAAAACCCGCCATATTGACGAGCTAAAAGTAATAGACTGGGCATCACTTCCAGTATCTCATCAGAGGCCCTTGCGAGTATCCTACACTTAAGACTTAAAGTCCGCGATAGCCGATGACATTCTATCCTCAAATTACTTTATATAGATATTATCATAAATAATTTTATAATGTCAAAACCTTATAGTTTAACAAAAGATTATTGTTTTTTAATAGGTTTATTAACTACTATAATATAAATTAAACCAATTAATATAATTATTATTAAACAAATATTTTTAAAATTAATACTACTTTCGACAATTGTATAGTTTTTATCTATCCAATCAACTTTAGCCGTAATAGTTTCAGTTGTATTATTATTTGTTTTATAGTAAAAAGTGTATTCGCCATTATCTGTAAAATTATGGGTATCTTCATCATTTAAAAGAGTTATATTTTCATTAGTAGTATTAAATGATGCTATAACCATATCTGGTAATATTTGATATTTTATTTTTACTTCTTCTAAATTATTATTTAGTTCTAAAAAATATTTATCAAGAACAGGAGTTCTAGTCTCTAAAAAATCTTTTATTTGGTCTATATCATATCCAGGAATATTACTCCATCTATTACTTTCTTTTAAGAAAGATTCTTCCGGTATTTGACTTTCAAAAGCGTTAAAAAGATTTAAAACATTTTCAGTTGTTAAAATATTTTCTCTAAGGGCAAAGTAACGTTTAGAAAGTTCAGGGCCAAAATTTTTAACAAGTCTTGTGAATAAGTTACTTTGTGGGGCACCAGATATAGTGGTATAATCTTCTATCGTATTTAAGCCATGATAAACAGTACCCCAAGAGGTATCTAAATCATATAATGATGTATACCAAATTTGGCCATCATAAGTAACTAATAACATATTTTTAGCTGAGTTATCTATTAAAGAGGCATATTCTAATAATACATAATAATTTAAAAGTGAATTTAAGTTAAAATATTCATTAATATGATTTTTAAAGTCTTCATCACTACTATATAAAACAAAACGAATTAAACGATTTAATTTTTCTAAAGTTTCTTCGTTTTCTTTTCCTACTTCAACTTCCCAATCAGCAAATGTTGCTTCTTCATAAAATTCGGTTCCTTCGGTCCAAGAATTACCAGATAAAACAATATGGTTTTCGTTTTCTTCATCCATATTAAACATCCAAGCACTTTTGGGAATATTTACGGTGTAAAGTCCTAGAAATTCTCCATTGATATAAATTTCGGCTGGATAGCCATCTATTAAACCATAGTTAGGGGTATTTTCAAATAAACTATATCTTTCTTGAACTAAAGATGCCAGACGAGCTGTAACGATATTTCGGGCATGAGTTTTATCTATCCAATTAGCTTTTAAGCAATATTTAGATTCGGCACCCCACCCTAAATTAATAGCATTTTTATTTTTGAAATCATTATCTTTATAAAATTCAATATTATAATTCTTTTTTTCATAACTTAAACTAGAAGAACCTTGAATTTTAAGTTTAGCATATGTTTCAAAATTAAGAGTATCACTTTCATAACTTACAAAAAGCTTACGAACATCACTTTTACTTTCCATATTAGAAATATCACCATAAAAATATATAGTGGGAAGAGATGATGCTTTGATATTTAAAGTAAATAAGAAGAAACTAATTAAAAACAATAGAATTTTTTTCATTTTTGCCCTCTTTTCTTTGTAATAGTAGTATAACATATTCTAAAATACATTCCTATTTTTTTTGTTTAATAGTTGTAAAATTCTTACTTTTTGATATATTGGTCTTATTTTCGGCAAAAATTGCTTGCATAAAATAGAAAAATAGGATAAAATTAAATAGTCATTGGACAAATGGGCTTGTAGCTCAGCTGGTTAGAGCGCACGCCTGATAAGCGTGAGGTCGGAGGTTCAAGTCCCCCCAGGCCCACCATTTGGCCCGTTGGTGAAGTGGTTGAACACACATGCCTTTCACGCATGCATTCATGGGTTCAAATCCCGTACGGGTCACCAAAAATATAATATAATTCCCTT
>CAYLQC010000102.1:0-2210 GCA_964385785.1 uncultured Muribaculaceae bacterium
TATCTTTGGCTAAAACTTTTTTAATTACGCGATCATTTATAACTTTCCATTCTTTAATGTTTTTATCCATTGTATTTCTCCTTTAATAGGAAAAGTGAGTATTATTACCATAACATAATGAAAAAAGTTTAGCAATTAAAAATAATCATAATTTTTTTATGACTACTTCTTTTTTTGGGGTTTTAGTTTTTCGATTTGGCTATCAAAATTACTACTCATACAAACGAAGGAACCAGAAACAGCAATATGGGGTTTACTTTTTTCCATAAGTTTTAGAGATTCTGGGTTAATTCCGCCATCAACGCTGATAAGGCATTTAGAAGAGGTTGATTTAATTAATTTTTTTAAGGTTTTAATACGTTCTGGAGTACTATTTAAAAATTTTTGGGATCCATAACCAGGTATTACTGACATAACTAAAACTAAATCGATTTTAGGTAAATATGGTATTAATTCTTCTAAGTTAGTAAAAGGGTTAATGGCAATACCTACTTTAATACCTTTATCTTTAATATATTTAATAATTTCCGTGTGGTGAGTTGTTGCTTCAAATTGATAAGTTATATAGGCGGGTTTGATAGTTGCAAAAACATCAATAAAATCTTTTAAGTGTAAAGTCATTAAATGAACATCACATTTCTTTTTTGATTTTTTTAAGATATTTAACATTTCTTCATTAAAAGGAGTATAGTTATTAACAAATAAACCGTCCATTACATCTATATGAATATAGTTAGTATTTGTTTTATTTAATAATTCAATAGTTTTAGAAAAGTTATAATGACTTTTTAAAATAGATACTGATAGTTTCATTTTTAATTTAAATAATATATTTAATTAGTTACAAGAGAGATTTTGTATTTATTACTAATTAGATATATTATTTTCTTTCTTTATATTTCTCTCTAATTTTCTAAATTCCAAGTTAGGCCAGAATCATTACTTATAAATATTAACTCTATATCTTCGTAATTATTATCTTTTAACTGATAAATCAAACATTTAAGTTTTAAAATATTATCTTCTAAATAAGGTAAATCTTCTATACTTATAGTTTCGATATCAGGGTTAGTATAATTTATTTGACTATTTGTAAAAGTTTTACCACCATCTAAAGTTACTTTAAAACCTTGATAATTATTATTTTGAGATAGATTTGATGAGGTAATGGCAAAACCTAAGTTTTCATTTAAGAAAATAAGTAAAGGTTCTAAACTAAGAGTAATTGGATCTTTAGTAATACTTGTAAAACTTTTACCGTTATCACTACTTTCTTGAACGGTGACTATTTGGTTTTGTCCTAAAGCATAATCTAATCTTTCAAAACGTAAGATAGTATTTTTAAAACTTGCAACATATAAAGTGTTTTCATCTTCATAGGAATATTTTTTATGAGAAATTAATAATAAGATAAAAACTAAGAAAATTATTAAAACAATTATAATTATTTTTTTCATTTAACTACCCTCTTTTAAAAATTCTAGATAATTATTATATCTACTTTGACTTATTAAATTATTAGTTACGGCATCTTTTACTTGACAATCTTTTTCATTATTATGTAAACAATCAGAATAAGGACAGTTAAATTTCTTAAATTCAATAAAAGAGTTTTTTATTTGTTCTTTTGTTAAATCTTTTAAATCTAGGCTAGAAAAACCAGGAGTATCGGCGATATAGAAATTTTTAAAAGGAAAGAATTCCGTATGGCGAGTTGTATGTTTTCCTCTATTTAAAGATTTACTAATACTATCCGTTTTTAAATTTAAGTTAGAATTTAATTTATTAAGTAAAGTACTTTTACCGGCACCGGTTTGACCAGTAACAACAACTATTTTGTTTTTTAAAACTTTTTTTAATTTAGGTATTTCTTGATTAGTTAAAACTATAAAACCTAATTTTTTATAAAGTTTAATAATATTTTTAATAGACTTTTTTTCATTATTTTTTAATAAATCTAATTTTGTAAAACAAATAACGGGTGTAATACTATTATTAGTAATAACTACTAGTAATTTATCTAATAGATATAAACTTAAATCAGGACTTTTAACACTAGTAACTATTAAAGCAATATCAATATTAGCAATACTAGGACGATCTAAGCTATTTTTACGGGGAAGAATTTCTAATATTACTTGATTTTTTTCATCAATTAAACATTCATCGCCGACTAAAGGGGTTAGATTAATATTCTTAAATTTACCGCG
>CAYLQC010000103.1:0-2148 GCA_964385785.1 uncultured Muribaculaceae bacterium
TTTTCTTTAGCATATTGTTCCATTTCTATTATACATTGTTTCATTTTAACCTACTTCTTTCTGGATTTCTAAAAATTCTTCATAAGTACTAGCAAAAAATACTTCATGAGTTTTAATATTTGCATAAAAGTAAATATAATCAGTATCACTAGGATTAAGGGTAGATAAAATACTCATAAGGGAGGGATTACAAATTGGTCCTATTGGTAATTTACCAGCCATGGATGGATTGGATTCACTAGTGTTATAAGGATTAATCGTTTTTAAATCATTTAAAGTTAATTCTTCTTTTAAAGATTTTTTAACAGCATAGTATGTTGTAACATCCATTCCTAAGCCTTTTCCCATTTCTAATCTTTTATAAATTACTTGAGCAACACTTTGACGGTCGGTTTCGGAGACCGCTTCTAATTCAACGATAGAAGCCATGGTAAGAAGTTCATGAATCGTATAAGTATTACCTAGTTCTAAACCCGCAAGTTTTACTTGAGTATTATCAAGAATTTTTTCGATTATTTCCTCAATAGTAGCAGTTGCTAAAAACTCATAAGTATCAGGAAATAAATAGCCCTCTAAGGCATAATATATATTATCATTTAAAACTTCTTCTGTCAAAAAATCATACTTTTCTACTAAAGTGGTCATATATTCTTTATTAGTTAAAACCTCTTCTACTTCTTCCTCGGTATAAGGAAAATTGTTAGCAATAAGGGTTTTAAAATCACTAATATTTTTACCTTCAATAAAAGTTATGGTAACCGTATCTATTTTTATTTTACCATCATTTAATATATTTAATATTTCTTTTACGTTCATGTTACGATTTAGATTATAAGTACCGGCTTGAATTTTTAAATCGCTATTAAGAAATAAATAAGCCATAACAACGTATTTATTACGGATTAAGTTAGCGTTTTCTAAAGAATTTATGATTGCTTTTTTACTAGTACCACTATCAACAATAAAAGTAACTTCACTACTTTCTTTACTAACCGGTTTTAAGTTATAGATAAAAAAACTAAAAACACCAATCATTAATAAAACAATTAAAGTAATGATTATTAAAATTATACTTTTCTTTTTTAGTTTAAGCATTATGAGCCATCCCTTCTAACTGACTAAGTAAGGCCTCGACAGTGTGCCATTCTTCATCTTTAGTTAGCGGGTTTAATGTTTTAGAATGGTCATCATAAATACTGGCATATACTTTTAGGGAACCACGTTCTTTGGTATTATCAGTATAAACCCAGTAAGTTTTTTTATCATCTGTTGATGTAAAGGTAAAAATAATTTCATAAGTGATAGTTTTGCCTTTATCATTTTTAACTGTAAATATACTTTTTTTGGTATCCATTTTTATCCTCTTTTCTTCTTTAAATATGTATCTAAAATAATAGCTGCAGCATAAGAGTCTATTACTTCTTTTCTTTTTTCTCTTCTTACTCCTAGAGATATTAATAAGTCTTCAGCTTCTTTAGTAGAAAGACGTTCATCAACTAAGATAATAGGTAATTTAAAATTATTTTCTAAAAATTTTTTAAATTCATTAGTTCTATCTACAGCAAAACCTAAAGAGTTATTCATATTTTTAGGTAAACCTAAAATTAGACATTCAATATTTTTTTCGTTGATAATTTTATTTAAAGGAACTTTTAAGTCTTCATAATTTGAAAATTTAAGTGTTTGATAAGGACTTGCTATAGTATTAGTTTTATCAGTTAAGGCTAGTCCTAAACTTTTAGTTCCTAAATCCATACCTAATAAACTCATTTTAAATATTGTTCTAATAAGAACGCAATGATAAGTTCACGATCTATTTCTTCCATCTGCGCTCTTGCTCCTTTATAGTTAGAAATATAACGTAAATCCCCAGTAGATAAGTAACCGACTAATTGATTTATAGGGTCATAACCACGAGTTAAAAGGGATTGGTATACTTCTTTAATTGTAAACTCAATTTGCGCTTGTTTAAACAAAGTAACATCAAATAGAGTTGTTTTATCATCCATATATTTCACCTCAATACATTATAATTATTTTAACAAAATTACTAATAGATTACAAGTATCGAGGTATTTTTTCATTTTCTTTCATGTGCATTTATAATAGATGTGTGACATTATTCCAATTTGCCATCAAAATTTCATG
>CAYLQC010000104.1:0-2121 GCA_964385785.1 uncultured Muribaculaceae bacterium
TCCAATCTTAATGTGTTCTTAAAACTAAAGCATAATTTAGGTTGCTTGCATGATAGCTCCATTTTAAACACTTGTCAACGAGATTTCTTTAACTTATGTTTAAAAATTTGAAATTATGCTTTTTCAATATTTTTATAATTTTTTTATTTTTTCCATAATATTTTTCTAATTTTTCATATAAGTAAAAAAGACTACTATATAGTAATCCCATTCTATTTAATAATAACTATAAATCTACGCTATCTTTTTACGAATTTTTGTGGAATTCCACATTTTTTCGTAATTTAATTATTTCATTAATTTAGGTTGCTTGCTTGATAGCTCCATTATAAACTCTTGTCAACGGGATTCTTTTAACTTATGTTTAAAAATTTAAAATTATGCTTTTTCAACATTTTTATAATCTTTTTTTATTTTTTCCATTCTGGCAAGTATTGATTCTTGCATAGCATGATATATTTTTAAATCTATTGCTTTTTCATCATACAGTTCTTTATTTACAATTAATCGGAATTCTAACCATTTATATTCAAATGGTAAATGCTTGGTACTGAATTTTACATCAATATCATCATTATTCATTAGTTATCCTCCAGTTTCTCTTAATCTTATGAGAAAAAGCAAAATAAAAGAACAATAATATATTAGACATTGTTCTTAAATCCTTTCTCTAAAGTATTGTCCATTGCTAATGGGTTCTTTAAATGTATTTCAATAACTGTATTAGAATTATTTTCACTACCATTATTTATAATTACTTCAAAAACATTTTTATTTACACGAGCATTAATTAAAGATTTTTCTTTTGGATTTAATTTATCAGTAATTTCAAAACTAGCAAAAGTACGATTATTATTTTCTTTAAATTCAAAAATCTTTAATTTATCTTTAACTATATTTTCTACAACGTCAACAACGGGTTGTAGTTTATTACTTTCATATTTTTTTAAATCTTCATAATCTGATATATCTACCATTTCTTTTTGACTATACATTTTAGAACGTGTTCTAGCATCTATATTAAATTTAATATCTTCAACGGTAAAATATGTATCTTTTAAATCCGCTAAAGGAATTACAATTCTTTCTACTTCTCCAGCAGAATAACAAGTGATTTTATTATAAATTACTGTATCTCTAAATATTGGATAACCGATATTAGGAAATATAATTGTTTTATAATGCAAGTTTTTTACTTCATCGGGAGTTAATAAATCTCTTGCAATTAGAGAAGTAGACTTATTCCCATTATAATTAGTTAAACTAACAGACTGACTAATTGAACTTGCTTCAATTGTTTTTTTGCCAAGTCTTTTACTAATTGCCTCAGCAGTATCCATTGTGTTTGTCTTAAGATAAGCAAGTCCAGAGTTATCAAGTATTATTTGTGCGACTTCTTTTCCATATACATTATCAAGTTGGCTTAGAGATTGAATGAATAAATGATATCTTAACCCTCTGGAACGAGCAACACTTATAATCGATTCTATGCTAGGCTCTACTAAAGGTGGGCAATTAGCAAATTCATCTAATAACCAATCAATCTCTATTGGTACTTTTTTATTTTTAGTAGTATTAGCAAGTTTAGTTAATTCTTTATATAAAAGACCAACAATAATAGTAACTAAAGTATAATAGATTTTATCTTCATCAGGAACTATAACAAACAAAGCAGAAGTTTCTTTTCCTAATATATCAAAATCAAAATCTGATTTACTAGTAACATTAGCAACATTGACATCATCAAATATTGCCATTTTTTCACTAAAGACACTAGTAATAGATTTATAAGTATTCTCACTTGATGAGAGTATAGGAATTAAACTATCTTTACTTTTCGTACCGTATGGCTTGTTCTCAATATAAGCCTTAAATTTTTTAGCATTTTTATCATCCATCGTTGAATTTTGAAATTTACGAATAGAAGTCATAGTTATTTGTTCTCTTTTAATTTTACCATCTTTGTATTCTTCTAAGAAAAAACCAATTAAACCCTCAAGTAAGTTTTTAGCAGAATTATTCCAAAAAGGATCTTTGCCTTGTACTTTTTCATAGGTAATCATACTAGCAAGAGAAGTTATAAGTCTGTTTGTTTCAGCATAACTAGAAATAGACTTATTG
>CAYLQC010000105.1:0-2101 GCA_964385785.1 uncultured Muribaculaceae bacterium
GATCGAATGAAAATAGAAGACTTTTATAAAAACGGTTTAACATATGAAAAAATGGCAACAAAATACAAAATGACATTTGAAAAAATGACAGTTATTATGAATAGAATAAAAATTACTATTTATGATTTAATCAATAATCCTCATGCTAAAAAATTTGATTTTGATTATTATCAAGAAGCTATAAATAATCCCGACTTGCCATTTTCCGGCGATTTACCTTTAGCAATTAAGATTTTTAACTTATCTTTTGGCATGGATGGTCAAGAAAGAATGAGTATTCCCGCTATTATGGAAGAATTACAATTAGATTTTGGCACACCTACAATAAACAAAACAATTAATGCTTTAATGTTGAGTGTTTGTAAATTAAAAGATGGAATAAAAAAAGATAAAACTTTCTCTTTTGAACAAGTTTATTCTTATTTTATGAATAATTATAATGACATTTCATTTAATCGAAGAGAAATTTATCAAAGATATTTTAATAGAATTAAAAAACGCAAAAATATAAATGGGGAGGGTTTTAGTTTACGCTATGATATTATTTATGATTTAATTAAAGATAATTATCCAAATGCTTTCACATTAGAAAATACCACTAAAGAAGAGGTTTTAAAATTAATTAAAAAATATGGTAAAAAATTAAATGGTCGAGTAAAATCTGAATTAATGGGCCGATTTGATATTAGAGAAAGAGATTTCATGAATGGTAAAGACATTAATCATATATTTAAACTATTAGCTGTTTTAGATGCCAAAAGAAAAGAACTAAATACTAAAAAATTAGTGTTAAAACAATAGATAACTTACATAAACTTTTGATTAAAACCTAAGTAAAAAAACGGAAAAAATTAAATTCCGTTTTCTTATTATAATGTATATATTAATTTAGAAATATATTTTAGAACTTTTATAAAACCATATATTTTAATAGTTCCACCACTAATATTAATAAGTTCATTATTATTTAATATTTGCATTAATTATTCACCTCCTGCCATATACACTTAACAAATTGCTAGTGTAAAATAATTATGGGGAAGTTCAATAATTATATTAGGATTATAAAGGATAAAAAGTTATCAGTCAATTGTTAATCTAACAAAAAATAAAAATATTAGTTTTTAATCTTAAAATATTATATAATACTTATATCAAAGTTTGTGGGTGTAAATTATGAGAAGAATAAATTATATTGTTAGTACAATTATACTGTTATTGTTTTTGCCGGCAGTTGTAAATGCCAATATTAAGTGTAAAGATGGAACAACAAGCCCAAGTTGTGCGGATTGCCATCAAGGCTGTTGCTCACATCATGGTGGTTGCGCCACTAATTCTAGTAGTAGCTCTTCCAGTAGTAGTTCGTCTAGTAGTAGTTCTTCAAGTAATAAAACTCAACAATCAACTACCAAAACAACATCTAAAAGTAGTGATACTTCTTTAAAAAAAGTAATTATTGATGATGATAATATTACTATTTCTGATACTATGACTTATCAAACAACAAAGGAAAATGTAAATATTAATATTGTTGCAAATGATACTAAAGCAACCGTTAAATATAATCCTATTACTAAGTTAGATATTGGCAATAATATCATAACTATAAAAGTAACAGCAGAAAATGGTAATATAAAAGAATATAGTTTAAATATTATTAGAGAAAAAGTACTAAGTAATAATAAAAATATAAAGATAATGGTAAATGATGAAGAAGTACTTTTTAATTCATTTAAAAGTGAAACAATTTATTTATACAACAACGAAAATAAAATCGATATAAAATACGAATTAGAAGATGAAAACGCTAAAGTTGAAATTATAGGAAACAAAAACTTAAAAGTTGGTCAAAACGAAGTAACTGTTAAAGTAATTGCCGAAAATGGTGAAGAACAAGACTATATAATAATGATTGAAAAATATGCCAATGAAAATAGTACTGATTCTAATATTTCCAAATCTTTAGTCGTATTTATATTATTAGGTGGAATAATTTTTTTAGTTTATTATTTTAAAAAGAAAAAATAAATAAAAAGATATTATTTAAAATAACCAAAATATCTTTTTTTCATACAATAAATTAGGTGATTATAATGAATGA
>CAYLQC010000106.1:0-2079 GCA_964385785.1 uncultured Muribaculaceae bacterium
TTTCCTCATTTTTTCTAATAGTTTAATATTAATTAACAATAATTCTATTAATAATATTGTATTTACTATATTAATATCATATGTCTTAATTTAAGACAAGTCAAGCAAAAAATGTCTGAAAATGAGAAAATTTAATTAAGGTGATACTATGATTGGAAAAATATTAAAAACAATGCGCAAGAAAGCTAACCTAAATCAAATTGCAATAGGTAAAATTACCGGCTACGCAAGAAATACTATTTCCCAATATGAAACCGAAACTCTCCAACCCACCTTTGAAACCATCGAAAAAATAGCCAACGCATGTGGCTATGAAATAACATTTACTAATTCTAAAACTAAAGAAGTATTAACCTCTAAAAATATAAATCGTAAAGAAATCTAACTATCTATATCTTCTAACTTATCATATAAAATCTCTAAATTATTTATCTTAATATCGCCTTTTATAACTTCTTCTTCCCATTTAAAATCATTTAAACCTAACATATTTTTTATCTTATCTGATGCATGTGGCATAACCGGAGCAATCATATTAGCCATATTACTAATCATATAAACACAAGTATAAGTAGTATTAATAAAACTATCCATATCTTCTTTTACTTCTACCCAAGGTTTTTTACTATCATAATATTTATTAGCTAAAGCAACATAAGATAACATTTCTGTAACAGCATTTCTTAACTCAGCTTTCTCAAAATAATCACCAATTACTTTGTAACTTTCTTTAGTTGACTTTATAATATCCGGATCTATTACTCCCTCTTTAATAACTCCATCAAACTTTTTATTAATAAATGATAAATTTCGATTAACAAAATTACCTAACATTCCTACTAAAAACTTATTATGAGTTTCTACTATATCACTTAAAGAACAATTCGTATCATTAGTTTCTGGTCCCTTATAAGTAAAATAAAATCTTAAAGTATCACTATCAAACATCTCTAACAATTCATTAACTGTTATTAAATTACCTTTTGATTTACTCATTTTTTCATTATTTAAATTAACATAAGCCGAAGATACTATATAATCAGGCAAACGATAATTATTTTTAATAGCTAAAATTAAAGCTGGATATATCGTAGTATGAAAAGGAATATTATCCTTACCATGAACATAATAAGTTTTTAAATTAGGATTATCCTTATTCATAAACTTATCAAAATCAATATTTTCTTTTTCACACACACTTTGCCCTACTGATAAATATCCTAAAACTGCCTCAATCCATACATAAATTCTTTTATCTTCATATCCTTTTACTGGTACAGGAACTCCCCAATCTAACTGTCTAGTTGCTGCTCTATCAACTAAACCCATATCAATATACTTTTGGGCCTCTCCTAAAGCATTCTTACGCCATCTATCTCTATTACTATCAATTAACTTTTGTAACTCTTCCTTAAATTCTGGTAACTTAAAATATAAATGTTTATTCTTTTTCATTTCGGTTTTATTTCCACACTTCTTACAATGTTTATCTATAACCTCACTACTATCTAAAGAATATCCACAATTATCACATTGATCCCCTGTACTTTCTCCACCACAATGTGGACAAGTACCAACAATTTCTCTATCAGATAAAAAACTATCACAACTAGTACAATAATCTTGTAACTCTTCTTTTTCCACAATATAACCATTATCCATCATCTTTTTAAATTGTTCCATTACATATTTTTTATGATGTTCACACATCGTTTTAGAATATTCCGAATAAGTAAACCCCATATTATTAAAAGTTTTAACAAACTCATTATGATAAAAAGATGCTATCTCTTCTGGTGATACATTTTCTTTCTTAGCTCTTTCAGTTATTGGTGTTCCATGACAATCAGATCCTGATACATAAATAACATTATCTCCATTACCTCTAAAATATCTTGCTAAAACATCTCCCGGAAGTAAAGCAGCCAAATGACCTACATGTAAATAATAATTAGCATAAGGCCATGCTCCTCCAATAAAAATATCTCTCTTGCTCATATAAACACTCCTTTTTAACTATATAAAACAAAATTATTATAGTCTATATTTTAACTTAATTCAAGTAATCAACAAAATAAC
>CAYLQC010000107.1:0-2066 GCA_964385785.1 uncultured Muribaculaceae bacterium
TGCACCTTTAAATGCACCTTTAAATGCACCTTTAAATGCACCTTTAAATGCACCTATAAATAACAAAAAAGAGTAAACTTAACTGTTATTTTCTAAATAAACAATAGTTACTCCCTCATTCCAACTATCTTGAAAAAAATTTAAAACACCTTTCATTTTCTTTAAATATAAATGTATTTCTTTTTTTAAAATACCTTTACCTTTTCCATGAATAATTACTACTACTTCATTACCTAACTTTAAATTATCATCTATAAATTCTTTTAAAACTGTATAAATAGTATCTCTAGTTTCTCCATGAACATCTAAACTTGGATAATTCTTAAGCGGTAGGAGCATTATCTTTTACTTCCCCACTACTTTCACTACTTTGTCCTAAATGACCAAACTTACTCTCATAATAAGTAATAACTTCACTTAAAGTTGGTGTTGATAAAACTGCTCCTACTGATTTTTTTGACATCGACTCTGCAATTGTTGCTAATCTAACAATTACATCCATTTCATAACCAACTGTTAAACCATAACCAATCATTGCTACAAAAATATCTCTTGCTCCAGTTTTATCAATAACTTCGGTATTAATAGTAGCCAAAACTTTTATTTCATTACCTACACAATAAGCCGTTCCAAAACCTTCCATTGTAATTAATAAATTAATATGCGGATATTTATCAATTATTCTTTTATAAACATTTGAAATAGTTATAGGGTTTTTCGTATCAATCTTTAATCCGGTCATTTCTTCAGCAACAGTAGAAGAACAAACTACATACTTAGCATATTTAAAATAATCTAATAAACCAGCATGTGGTGTTTTAGCATTTAAAACTGTCACTGCGTCTTTATATTTATTAAAAGCATAAACTGAAGCATTATATAAATACCCATCCACAATAACTAAGTCCATATTTATATCATATTCAAACTTTTTAAGATTATAGTTTTCTGTATCATTAGTTATAATTGTTCTTGAATTATTTTTCTTATTAACTAATATATAAGAAGTTGGTGTCTTAATATCATAATTAGTCTCTAAATAATTAGTTTTAACATTACTATCTTCCATACTTTTTTTAATTGAACTACCCATTCCATCATAACCAATTGCTCCAGAAATATAAGACTCTACATTCCATTTTGCTAAACTATAAGCCACAATATTAGCAGCTCCGCCACTACAAGAAATTACCTCTTGAGTTTTCATTTTGCCATATTCTTCAGGATATCCATCTAAAATAATATTTACATCATATGCTAAACGTCCAATACTTAATGCTTTCATTTTATTACACCACTTTCCTATAATAATTATACACTAATTACCTTAAAAAAAATAGTCCTTTTTATTGGGCTGTATAACCGCCATCTACCGGTAATGTAACACCCGTAATAAATGAAGATTTATCACTTACTAAAAATACTACCGCATCGGCTACTTCAAAAGGCTCGCCCATCCGTTTAAGCGGATGTAATTCTATCGCCTTATCTAATTCTTCTTTATTAGGTATTTCATCCATCATTGGTGTTTTAATATAACCTGGAGCTATAGCATTAACTCTAATTCCATATTCTGCTACTTTACAAGCACAACTTCTTGTCATATTAACAACAGCTCCCTTAGCACTACTATAAGTAACATCATGAGGAAAACCAATTAAACCACCAATTGAAGAAATATTTACAATCGAACCTTTTATTTTTTTATCTACCATATATTTTAAAACATATTTATTAGTTAAAAATACTCCATCTAAATCAACACTTAAAATACGATGCCAATCATCTAAATTTTGATCGATTATTGAACCCGTTCCACATACTCCGGCACAAGCAACTGCCATATCAATAGTTCCAAATGAATCTATCGTAAAATCAACCATTTTCTTAATATCTTCTTCTTTTGATACATCGGTTTTTATAAACTTTAAATTATTACTTCCTAGTTCTTTTACTACTTCTTCCCCATTTGAGTTACAATCAGCAATAACTACTTTAGCACCTTCTTTTAAAAATTCTTTTACAATTGCAAGTCCTATTCCTCTTGCTCCACCAGTAACAATTCC
>CAYLQC010000108.1:0-1981 GCA_964385785.1 uncultured Muribaculaceae bacterium
TAATAAAAAAATAGATTATGTTTGGCAATATAATGATACAGATAATGCTTTTGTTTTAAATGCGGAGGAAGAAAAAGATGATAAAGAAATAGATCTTTATATTGATAATAAAAAAGTTATAGTTATTTATAATAATTTAGTAGAACGGATTATTAATAAGTTTGTTTCGATTATTATTAATTTCTTTAAGAGAATTTATCATGTTTTTTATGTGCTTTATAGAGGAATTAGAGCCGCATGGCGTCAGTATCATTTTTTAATACCACCTAGATTATGGAAAAAGTACTGGAGAGAACTTGTTAATAAAATGAAAAATAGGGAAAATAATATGTTTTATAACCCTAATAGAGTAAGTGATTATAATAAATGGTTAAAGGTATTTGAAAGTAATAGTGAAGTAAAAAAGTTAGAATATAATCCTTTAATTTCTTTAATTATTCCCGTTTATAATATTGATAGTAATTATTTAAGAGAATGTTTAGATAGTATTTTAAAACAAAGTTATCAAAATATAGAAATATGTATTGCTGATGATGCATCAACTAAAAAAGAAACAATTGATACTTTAAAAGAATATGAAAAAAAAGATAAAAGAATTAAAGTGAAGTATCGAAGTGTTAATGGTCATATATCAAAGGCTTCAAATGATGCTTTAAGTCTTGCTAGTGGAGAATTTATAGGTCTTATAGATGATGATGATATACTAGATGTAAATGCTTTATATGAAGTAGTTAAAGTTTTAAATAAAGATAAAAAAATTGATATGATTTATAGTGATGAAGATAAGTTAAATAGTAAAGGGGAAAGATGTTATCCCCATTTTAAACCAGATTTTTCGCCGGATACTTTGTTAAGTCTTAATTATATATGTCATTTTACAGTAATAAGAAAAAGTTTAGTTTTAAAAGTAGGAGGTTTTGAAGAGGGACTTGAGGGAGCACAAGATCATGATTTGTTTTTAAAAATTAGTGAAGTTACTAATAAAATATATCATATTCCTAAAATTTTATATCACTGGCGAATGGTAGAGGGTTCGACTGCTAAGAGTATAAGTAGTAAAACTTATGCTAATGATAAAGGAAAAATAGCTATTGAAAATGCTTTAAAAAGAAGAAATTTATTAGGTAGTGTTAAAAAAGATATAAGTACTTATTATATAGTTGATTATAAGTTAAAAAAAGAACCTTTAATTTCAATAATTATACCAACTAAAGATTATGCAAAGATAACTGATGATTGTTTAAAATCAATATATAATAAAACTGTTTATAAGAATTTTGAAGTTATTTTAGTAAATAATAATAGTGTTAAAGAAGAAACTTATAAATTATTTAAAAAATATGAAGAAAGTTATGATAATTTTAGAGTTATAGATGCTAATTTTCCTTTTAATTATTCTAAGATTAATAATTTAGCAGTTAAAGAAGCAAAGGGCGAATATATCGTTTTATTAAATAATGATACGGAAGTAATTTCACCGGATTGGTTAGGTGAAATGGTTGGGTATGCCGCTTTAGAACAATCCGGAGCAGTTGGAGTAAAACTTTTATATCCAGATAGTAGTGTACAACATGGAGGAGTGATATTAGGACTTGGAGGAGTTGCATCACACGCTTATATTGGTAGTAATAAAAAATATTATGGCGATTATGGAAGACTTAGAGTACCATATAACTATAGTGCTGTAACAGCGGCCTGTTTAATGGTTAAAAAATCTAAATTCTTAGAAGTAGGAGGTTTAGAAGAAGATTTAGAAGTTGCTTATAATGATATAGATTTTTGTTTAAAATTATTAGATAAAGGTTATTATAATATATTTTTACCACAAGTTAGTTTATTTCATTATGAGTCTAAATCAAGAGGTTTAGATACAACAAAAGAAAAATATAAAAGGTTTTTAAAAGAAGCAGATTACATGTATAAAAAATGGGATAAAAGAATTAAAAATGATATTTTTTATAATGAAAATTATAGTAAAAAA
>CAYLQC010000109.1:0-1894 GCA_964385785.1 uncultured Muribaculaceae bacterium
TTTTATGTTATACTAAAAAAGGTGATAACATGGTAAAATATGATGCATCTTCCATTAAGATATTAGAAGGTTTAGAGGCGGTTCGTAAAAGACCCGGAATGTATATCGGCTCTACTGATAAAAGAGGTCTACATCATTTAGTTTGGGAAATCGTTGATAACTGTATAGATGAAATTATAAATGGTTATGGTGATACAATTAAAATTAGTTTAAATAATGATTCAAGTATTACAATTAGTGATAATGGTCGTGGTGTACCTACTGGTATGCATGAAAGTGGTAAAAGTACACCTGAGGTAATTTACACTATTTTACATGCTGGTGGTAAATTTGAAAGTTCTGGTTATAAAGTAAGTGGGGGACTTCATGGTGTTGGAGCAAGTGTTGTAAATGCTTTATCTAAAAAAATGGATGTAACCATCTACCGTGATGGTAAAATATCTAACATTCGTTTTTGTAATGGTGGCAAAGTAGAAAGCCCTCTAAAAGTAATTGGTACAACAAATAAAACTGGTACAACAGTTACTTTTACCCCTGACTATGAAATATTTAAAAATGCCCAATTTTCTTATACAACTATTCAAGAAAGAATGCAAGAAAGTGCTTTTTTACTTCCTAATTTAACTGTCGAAATAAATGATATACCTGATGGTAAAACTAGTAAATATCATTATGAAGAAGGTTTAAAAAGTTTTGTTGAATACATGAATGAAAATAAAAAAGTACTACATAAAGTAATTGAATTTTCTAGTATTAAAAATGAAATTGAAGTTAATATAGCTATGCAATATAGTGAAGATTATAGTGAAAATATCTTAAGCTTTGTAAATAACGTTAAAACCGTTGATGGCGGAACTCATGAAGTTGGTTTTAAAACCGGTTTAACTAAAGCTTTTAACGACTATGCTAAATTAAATAACTTAATTAAAACCAAAGATAATAATTTAGATGGTAGTGATGTAAGAGAGGGTTTAAGTGCCGTTATTAGTTTAAAAATACCTGAAAAATTACTACAATTTGAAGGTCAAACTAAAGGAAAACTTGGTACACCAGAGGCAAAAAGTATTACCGAAAGTATAACTTATGAAAACTTAAAATTTTTCTTAGAAGAAAATAAAGAAGTTTCCCTAACTATTTTAGATAAAGCTTTAAAAAGTAAAGTAGCAAGAGAGGCTGCCCGAAAAGCAAGAGAGGCTGCCAGAAAAGGAAGTGGCAAAAATAATAAAGAACGTATATTATCAGAAAAACTAGCTAAAGCAACCGGTAAAGACCCTAAAAAAAATGAACTATTTTTAGTCGAGGGTGATAGTGCCGGAGGATCTGCTAAATCTTATCGCAATCGTGAAACGCAAGCCATTCTACCTTTAAGAGGTAAAGTTTTAAACTGTGAAAAAGCTAGTACACATGATATTGAATCTAATCAAGAACTAAAACAAATTGAATATGCTATTGGTGCGGGAATTGGCCCTAATTTCGATCCCGAAGAAAGTAACTATGGTAAAGTTATTATCATGACCGATGCCGATGTTGACGGTTCCCACATTCAAATTCTTTTAATAACTTTCTTCTATCGTTTCATGCGTCCTTTAATTGAAGCGGGTATGTTATATATTGCTACCCCTCCTCTATATTCCATTGAACATGGTAATAAAGGTAAAGAATATATTGCTACCGATGAAGAATTAGCAAAAAGAAAATCTGAATTAAAAGGTAACTATAAAGTCCAACGTTTTAAAGGTTTAGGTGAAATGAATGCTGATGAATTATATGATACTACTATGAACCCCGAAAATCGCAGATTATATCGTGTTAATCTAACTGATGCTACTTTAGCTGAAAAACGTATTCATCTTTTAATGGGTGATCAAGTAGAACCACGTAAAGAATGGATTAA
>CAYLQC010000110.1:0-1861 GCA_964385785.1 uncultured Muribaculaceae bacterium
TAAAAGGAATATTTAACCCAACTGCAAAATCAGCTATAAAAGTATCAGTTGTCTCCCCACTTCTATGCGAAATTATCGTTTTAAAACCATTTTTCTTAGCACAATATATCGTTTTAACTAATTCCGAAATAGTTCCAATTTGATTAGGTTTTAATAAAATAGCATTCCCACTTTTTTTATGTACAGCAACTTCTAAATATTTTACATTAGAAACAAAATAATCGTCTCCAACTAACATAATCTTTTCCCCAATTAACTTAGTTAATTCTACAAAAGAATCAAAATCATTTTCATAATAAGGATCTTCTATCGAAATAATGGGATACTTTTTAACTAAAGCAATATAATACTTAGTTAAATCATCTTTTGTTACATCAAAATTATCAATATGATAAGTTTTAGTTTCTTTATTATATAATGAAGATGCTGCCACATCTAACCCAATAAATACATCTTTTCCTGGTTCATAATTACTATCAACAATACTTTGCATAATTAAATCAAGTGCTTGTGTATTACTAGCAAGATTTGGCGCAAAACCACCCTCATCTCCCACTGCAGTGCTTAAACCTTTATCTTTTAAAATCTTTTTAAGTGTAGCAAAAATCTCCGCTCCACAACGTATCTTTTCACTAAAACCTTTAACCATAGGAATAATCATAAACTCTTGAATATCTAAATTATTATCAGCATGAACTCCCCCATTTAATATATTAATAAGTGGTATAGGTAACGTTGATTTACCAACCATTAAATACTCATATAACTCTTTACCATCAGTTTTAGCTAAAGCCTTTAATACTGCAATAGATATTGCTAAAATTGCATTAGCTCCTAACTTACTTTTATCTGGTGTTCCATCCATTTCAATTAAAAATCTATCTATTTTAGTTTGATTTAACTCTTGTCCTATTAATTTTGGTCTAATTCTTTCATTAATATTATAAACCGCCGATAAAACACCCATTCCATGATATCTATTAGGTTCTTGGTCTCTTAACTCATATGCTTCTCTTACTCCTTTTGAAGCCCCACTTGGCACAGATGCTACAACACTTACCCCATTATCAACATCCAAACTAACTTCAACAGTCGGATTGCCTCTAGAATCTAATATTTCTCTTGCTCTTAAATCACTAATTTTTGCCATACAAACACCACCTTTCTATTATAAATTTATAATAGAATTATTTTAAAACTTTAGAAAATGCTTTACTTTTTTTCTTTAATAAAACTAAATCATTTAAATTTAAAATACTATATGCAATAATAAATAAACCAACTACTTTAGTAACAAGAACTGTTCTAAATGGATCTAATATAATTAATATTCCAAATAATATTAATAAAATAGCAGATACTAATAAAATATGACTACCTTTTTTCTCATACTCTCTAATATATTTAAAATAAACTATCTTGTTTATAGCTAAAACTATTAACCATATTCCTAAAGAAATATTTAAAAAATTTAATAAAGTTAAAGGATTAAACATAATAAATATTCCTAATATAAAACTAGCTATTCCAAAAAACAAATTATACTTAAATATTCTAACCCTTATTTTATCAATAGTTGTAAAAATTAAAAATGCTCCATAAACTATAAAAAATAAACCTATTAATATACCAGTTACTTTATTAGTAATATCACTAAAAAAGAATAAAACCACTCCTAATACACAAAATACTAAAGTAATAACCATTTCACTAAGAATTAATTTATTAAACTCTTCGGTAATTTTTTTCATATCATCACTCCTATTTAAAGTATAACATATTTTAAAAACAATGTAAATTTCGATAAAAGAAAAATAGCCAATTATGACTATTTTCCAAACGCTAAACATTTTATAAAAGA
>CAYLQC010000111.1:0-1824 GCA_964385785.1 uncultured Muribaculaceae bacterium
CAAATCTTTTTTTACGTTAACTTCATTAATATTATTATAGAAATTAATTAAAACGTTTTTAGGGAATTCCTTTATCAACACATCAGCAAATTCTAAGACCATTTCTTTAATTTTTTTAGATGCTATTTGACTAACATCAATATCGGTATATTTTTGTTTTAATTCTAAAGGAATACTAACTTTACTAATATCTTTAGGTTTAAGATCTTTATGTAATGTATAAGTTTGTATAACTATATTAGTTGCATAATAAGATATCACAGGTGTAAAACATTGTATAAAATATTTAGCGCAATCAAGTGAATTAAGTTGATTAATAATATTTATTAATTGATTATCCATAAAATTTCTCCTCCCTAAAACTCTTTAATATATATTCGACGGCATTCCATTCTTCTTCAGTTTCTATCGCCTCAAGTTTTGAATCATCATCAGGATAGTATATTGATGCAAAAATATTTAAATTACCATCTTTATCACAAGTATTATCAGTATATATTACATAATTTTTTTTAGTTTTCTCCAACCAAAAAGCATGTAATATTTCATATTCAACTATATTACCATCTTTATCTATTAATTTTAGCATTTTCTTTTCTTCCATAACTTACCTCTATAAACAAATTATATTGTATTTTAAATTATTTTTATATATATTTTAATTAATATTGACATCTTTATTAACAAATATTTAACCAAAAGAAAAACCTAGAAATATAATATTTCTAAGGTTTGAACGAAAACAATTATTATCTCTTACTAAATTGTGGTGCTCTACGAGCTTTCTTAAGTCCAGGTTTCTTACGTTCCTTAACTCTTGAATCTCTAGTAACAAATCCAGCAGTTTTTAAAATTTTACGATAAGAATCATCTCTTGATTGATCAGAATTTGCATCATATAAAAGTAATGCTCTAGTAATACCTAATCTAATTGCTCCAGTTTGACCACTAAAGCCACCACCTTTAACATTAACCGTAATATCAAACTTATTCTCATTGTTTGTTGCAACTAACGGTTGTTTTAAATCCATAACTAATGTTTCATAAGGCATATACTCATGAACATCAACACCGTTAATAATAATATTACCTGTTCCACCTGTTAAAGTAACTTGTGCACTAGAAGATTTTCTTCTTCCTGTTGCACTCCAACTTTGTTTCTTTATAGCCATAACTCCTCCTAATCAATATCCATTTCTATTGGTTTTTGAGCCTCGTGTTTATGCTCACTATCTTTATAAACAAATAACTTTTTACCCATTTGTCTACCTAAACGATTATGAGGTAACATTCCTTTAATAGCTCTTTCTACCATTTCTTCTGGATAATCACTAATCATAGTTTTTGCATTTCTTTCTCTTAATCCTCCGGGATATCCACTATGATCATAATACATCTTATCGTTTATTTTATTTCCTGTTAATAAGACTTTACTAGCATTAATAACAATTACATAGTCTCCACAATCAACATGTGGTGTATAAGTAACTTTATGCTTTCCTCTTAATATACTTGCTGCTTTTGTTGCTACTCGACCTAGAGGTTTACCACTAGCATCAATAACATACCATTTACGTTCAATATTTTCTTTTTTCTGCATGAATGTTTTCATACTAATTTCCTTTCACAAGTTATCCACATTTTACCTTCCCACAGTAAAATACTTCCAACTAATAAAATGTACCATTTAAAATTATATGCAAAAGATACCTAAAAGTCAAACAAAAATCGCTATTACCCTAATTTTCTCCTATAATTTTCCCCATTTCTATAATCATTAATAAGTAAACAATAAAAACCTTTATCAAAATATGGAACATTTTT
>CAYLQC010000112.1:0-1739 GCA_964385785.1 uncultured Muribaculaceae bacterium
ACCTAAAAATAATTTTTCATTTTTCTAAAATTCCTATAAATAGGGGAATAAAACAAACGGAGCGCAGTAATTGCGCTCCTTCAGGGGGTTTTGGTTGATTCACTTTCACAAAAATCGTAAAAGTGATTCGAAAGGTTAGCATGATATCTATCATGCTACTAAAATGATATAATGAAACGCATTCTTTGTCAAACAATTTTTTTAAAAATTTTACAAAAAAATTTCCGCATATAGTATTTGCTTATTTTTAATAGAAATGATAAAATATTTTCACTTAATAAAAAAGTAAGAATATAATAAATTAACTGGAGGACTTATGAATAGATTTAAAAGTGTTAAGATTGCCAGCTTATTAGGAATAGTTGGAAATTTATTTTTGTTTGTTATAAAAGCTTTAGTTGGTTTTATAACTAATAGTCAAGCAATGATTGCTGATTCTTTTAATAGTGCCACTGATATCTGTTCTTCTTTAATGACTTATATAGGTAATAAAATATCTAGTAAACCATATGATGAAGATCACAACTTAGGTCATGGTAAAGCCGAATATATTTACTCAATGTTAATAAGCATTGTAATGATTTATATGTCTATTATTATTTTAAAAAATGCTGTTTTTTCTATTTTTATCAAAAGTACTTACTTCTTTTCAATTTGGTTAGTTATCGTATGTATTATAACTATTTTAGTAAAATTATTTTTATTTCTTTATACCAATAAATTAGCTAAAAAAATAAATAATCTATTATTACTTGCTAATTCAACTGATCACCGTAATGATGCTATTATTACTTTTCTTAACTTAATATCAAGTATTTTAGGATTACATGGAATATATTTTTTAGATGGAATAGTAGGGACATTTATTGCTATTTGGATACTTCTAACAGCTTTTAAAATTTTTAAAGATAGTTATGATGTCTTAATGGATAAATCAATTAATGAAACAACTAAAAATAAAGTTTATAATATTATTAATAAATATAGTGAAATTAAAAAAGTTACTCATTTTAACTCAACACCAGTTGGTTATAAATATCAAATATCTTTTTCTATCTTTTTAGATGGTAACTTATCAACTTTTAAAAGTCATGAAATTGCTAATAAGTTAGAAAGAGATATTGAAGAAAATATCGAAGAAATTTATTTAACTGTAATTCATGTAAACCCTATATAGAAAGGTATTTAAAATGATTTATGTAACTCATTATAATTCCCAAGTTGGTAAAATTCTAATCGCCGCAACCGATAATAAATTAATTGGTTTATGGTTAAATAAAGATATTAGTTATTTAACTAAATATCAAGATGATATAACCCAAAATAAAAATTTAGTTATAAATAAAACAATTAAATGGTTAGATGAATATTTTAAAGGTAATAACCCCGGCAAAATAGATGTTGAATTAAACCCTATAGGTACCAATTTTCAAAAACAAGTATGGCGTATTTTAGAAAATATTTTGTATGGTAATGTAACAACTTATTCTGCTATTACTAAAGAATATATGAGGAGAAATAATTTAGAGAAAATGTCTAACCAAGCAATAGGAAGTGCTATTAAAAATAATCCTATTTCTCTTATTATTCCTTGCCACCGGGTTATTGGTAGTAATGGCTCTTTAACAGGTTATGCTGGTGGTATTGAAAATAAAATAAAACTGTTAAAATTAGAAGGGGTAGATATCCAAAAATTTTATGTTCAAAAAAAGGGTGATATTAATAATTATTTAAATAGA
>CAYLQC010000113.1:0-1638 GCA_964385785.1 uncultured Muribaculaceae bacterium
TATTAAAACAACCGGCATTTTGAACAATTGCTCCCCCGACACTACCAGGAATACTTGCACCAAATGTAAAGTTTTTATAACCTAGATTAGACATTTTTAAAGAAAATTCAGGAAAATAAAGACCACTTGCCACAGTAACAGTATTAGTATTAATATTTAGATAGTTTAAGAAATCTAGGCGAATTAAAACACCTTGATAATCATTTGTAAAGACTAGATTAGAACATTTACCGATAATTTTATAGGGAAATTTTTCTTTATTTAAAAAAGTTATTAGTTTTTTTAAGTTTTCTAAAGATGAAGGCAGAGCTAAACAAAAAGTATTAACTTTTATTTTAAAGGTATTTAAGTTTTCGATATTATAATTAAAATAAACTTGCCCAATATTTAAATTTATTATTTTTTCTTGCATATTTCACCTACATAACTCTTCTTATTTCTAATAATTTTTGATTATTAAAAGTCATTTCGATTAAATCAATATCATGATATACCCCATCAAATATTACATCATCATTAAAGGTTAGTAGTAGGCGATCATCTAAGTTATAATCAGGAGTACACCAATTTAGGCATAAACTTATTAAAGCGGTGTTATGAGTAACAACGACGATATTTTTAGCTGGGTCTTTTAGTATTTTATTTAAAAAGTTAGTCATACGCAATTTTACTTCATTAATTGATTCACCATTATTTAATTTATAATCAAAATCATGTTCTTGCATACCTTTTAAGTAACGAAATTCATTACCGTTTAGTTCCCCTACTAGTCTTTCATTTAATAGTTCATCTACTTCAACATCTAAGTCATTTTCTTCAGCAATAATTCTTGATGATTCCATCGCACAAAAGTATAAAGAACTAAAAATGGCATCAATATTAGTAAAGAATTTTTTAGCTAAAGCCATAGATTTATCTAAACCTTTATTACTAAGTAAAGACATCATTCTTAAATCGTTATAGTTAAATTTTTGGGGTAAAACAAAACAATTACGACTTATTAAGTTATTACTTAAAAAATATATTTTTTTCATTTTAAAATATCCTCCCTATTATTCCATAAGAAACTAGTAACATTATAATACCTGCCATAACTACTCCTAAAATAGCTGCAATTAAAGATTTAGTTTTATTCATATTTAGTAAAGCTGCAATTAAACAACCCATCCAAGCACCAGTACCAGGTAAAGGCACGCCAACAAATAAAAATAAGCCTAAATATTTTAAATTTTCGATTTTACTTTTTTTAGAGTTAGCTTTTTCTTCACACCAAGTTACAATTTTACCTAAAAACTTCCAATTTTTCATTTTTCGAAATATCGGGTTTATAAACCATAATATAAAAGGTATAGGTATTATATTACCAATAAAACATATTAAATAACTTTGCCACATAGGTAAATTTAATAAACTAGCAGCAATTAAACCACCTCTTAATTCTAATATAGGGATCATTGATATTATAAATATTATTAAGTATTTACCTAACATACTACCAGCAATACCACCAAATATAGAAACCATAAAGTTAGCTAATTTTTGTGTCATATTATCTTCCTCTCATAATAATTTTATGAATATTATTTTATAATATTTTAACATATAACATTAAGAAATGCTAACTTTAAAAAAAGAATG
>CAYLQC010000114.1:0-1544 GCA_964385785.1 uncultured Muribaculaceae bacterium
AATAAAAAATTCTAAGCAAACGCTTAAAATTTAACTTGAACATTTTCTCTTTCCGTCTCATTTGCTTCAAAGAATGCTTCCTTTTTAAAATGAAACAAACTAGCCACAATATTACTTGGAATAACTTCTAACTTATTATTATATGAAAGAACAGTATCATTATAAAATTGTCTAGCTGAAGCAATTTTTTCTTCGGTTTCTTGTAGTTCTTTTTGTAAATCTGCAAAATTAGTATTAGCTTTTAAATCTGGATATGACTCTGATAAAGCAAAAAGTTTAGACATTGCTTTAGTAAGTTCACCATTAGCTTCCATCTCTTCTTCTTTACTACTTGCACTTAAAAAGGAATTTCTTGCCTTAATAACATTTTCTAAGGTCTCACTTTCATGTTTTGCATACCCTTTTACAGTTTCTACTAAATTCGGAATTAAATCAAATCTTCTTTTTAATTGTACATCAATTTGAGCCCATTGGTCTTTAACCCGATTTCTTAAAACAACTAGTTTATTATAAACACTTACTACATATAAAACAATTAAAATTAGTATTATTATGATAATCCAAATCCACATATTACTTTCTCCTTCCTTATATTAATATACTATCATAACTTCTTTTTTTTTACAATAACCCATAAAATTAAATTGGTGATACTCATGACCTTACTAACCGGTATCTTTGTTGGTATTACATCTCTAATTCCGGGAATTAGTGGTGGTACAATAATATTTTTACTAAATCAATATGAAAAAATAACTAATGCTATCATTAAATTTCAGAAAAAAACTCTTTTAATATTTATTTTAGGTATTATCTTAGGTGCTATAAGTTTTGCTAAAATCTTAAGTATTTTATTTAAATATTTACCTAATGAAACTTTAATCTTTTTTGCTAGTTTAATACTACTAGGTATCCCTAATTTAATTAAAAAAGAAAAAATAAAACTAAAACCCTTATATCTTATTATTGGTTCTTTAATTATTCTTATTTTAAGTTTATTATCTCCCAATACTAAAGAACTTACCTTACCAATACTATCCTTAAAATTTCTTATATTATTTTTCTTTTTTGGTAGTTTAGATGGTTTCTTTACCATTCTGCCTGGTATAAGCGGTTCAATGATTATGATTATACTTGGTCCTTATTTTTGGTATCAAAACTTTTTAGCTAATCTAACACCCTCTACTCTTTATTATTTAATACCTCTCACATTCTATTTTCTAGGTGATGCCTTAGGCTTTTTTATAGGTAGTAAAGCATCAGTTTATTTTCTGACCCATAAACGTCATATCTTTTTTAATATTGCCATTGGTTTAGTCTTTACAAGTGCTCTAAAAATATGGCCAATTACCTCACCAATTAAATGTTATATTCTACCCCTAATCATTATTCTATTAATGAATAAACTATCCAAAATGGACATTTTTTAAGATTTTTGTTGAACATTTTTTAAGATTTTTTAAAGTTTTAAAATTCTTCTACACTACTCAAATAGCCAATGTAAACTAATTGTTTATTTTCATTCTTTTTACATGTAATTAACG
>CAYLQC010000115.1:0-1511 GCA_964385785.1 uncultured Muribaculaceae bacterium
TTTAAAACGTGATTTGAGAAGAAATTAAGTCTTCTAAGTCAGAGATTTTTACTCTTACTTGTTCCATAGTATCACGATTTCTTAAAGTAACAGTATCTTCTTTTAAGGTATCATCATCAATGGTAATACAAAAAGGGGTACCAATAGCATCACTTCTTCGATAACGTTTACCAATACTGCCAGAATCATCATACATACAATAGAAATGTTTAGATAATTTATTATAGATTTCTAAAGATTTTTTTCCATGATTTTTTTTGATTAAAGGTAAAATAGTTACTTTCATTGGAGCAATTGCTGGATTTAGTTTTAAAACTATTCTTTCTTCACCATTTGGTAATTCTTCTTTAGTATAAGCATTATCTAATATAGCTAGGACTAAACGATCTAGACCATAAGTTGATTCAATAATATAAGGAATATATTTTTCGTTAGTTACGGGATCTAGATAAGTTTGAGATACCCCACTATATTCTTGATGTCTTGATAAGTCATAGTCAGTACGATTATGGGTACCATTTATTTCTCCCCAACCAAAACAGAATAAGTATTCAATGTCACAAGCTTCTTTAGCATAATGAGCAAGTTTTTCATGATCGTGAAATCTTAGTTTTTCTTCAGGTAAACCTAAATCAGTAAAGAACTTTTTACCATATTCTTTAAAATAGTTATAAAGATTAGAGTCTTCACCTTTTTTACAGAAAGTTTGATATTCCATTTGTTCAAATTCAATAGTTCTAAAGGTAAAGTTACCAGGAGTTATTTCATTACGAAAAGCTTTACCAATTTGACCAATAGAAAAAGGTAATTTAGCTCGCATAGAACGAAGAACGTTTAAAAAGTTAACGTATTCACCTTGGGCATTTTCAGGTCTTAAATAAATAGTACTTTTAGAATCTTCGGTAACGCCTCTTTTAGTTTGAAACATTAAATTAAATTCGCGAATTTCTGTAAAGTTAGTAGCACCACATTTAGGACAGGGAACTTTATGTTCTTTAATATAAGCATTCATTTCTTCATGAGTCATTTTATCCCCAATTGATGAATTAGAAAAGTCATTAATTAAGTTATCAATACGATGTCTAGTTTTACAAGATTTACAATCTGCTAAAGGATCTGAGAAACTACTAACATGACCACTCGCCTCCCAAACTCTAGGATGCATTAAGATATCAGCATCAAGTTCATAAGCATTAGGTCTTTCTTTGATGAAACGATTTCGCCAACAATCTTTTAAGTTATTTTTAAGTCGTGAACCTAAAGGGCCATAGTCCCAAGTATTGGCAAGTCCACCATATATTTCACTTCCTTGAAATATGAAACCATATTGTTTTGAAAAGTTTACTAACTCTTCCATTGTTAATTTTTCCATTTTTTCCTCCTTAAAAAGCAAAAAACTAAAGAAATTTTTTAGGGACGATCTAGACCGCGGTTCCACCCTATTTATTCTTTAGTGAATCACTTTAATTTATATAGCTCAGAGTTTTCCACGCTCTTCATCGCTTGTATGA